>CATPCJ010000230.1 GCA_955652915.1 uncultured Bryobacteraceae bacterium | reverse complement strand
TCACAATCGCATCATGTGCAGACTGAAGACGGCTTATGGTCGCCGTGCTGGACTTACCTCTATTCTCACTAACGAAGCGCCCGTTTTCATCCCCTCCAGTGTCGGCGCGCAGCGCCGAAATCGCGGGTCACAACACTTCCCCACCCACATCTCCCTGATTCCAAAAGCCTTCCTAAATCGCACCCGTTCTACGCTCCCCCGCCCGCCCTACAATCAGGGCAGCAAAGGAGCACTATGCCTAGCAAACGAAAACTCGATTCCGCCCGTGCCAACGGCGCCAAATCCCACGGACCTGTCACCCCCGAAGGCCGC
The DNA here is from genome assembly GCA_955652915.1 of uncultured Bryobacteraceae bacterium. Taxonomy (GTDB): domain Bacteria; phylum Acidobacteriota; class Terriglobia; order Bryobacterales; family Bryobacteraceae; genus Palsa-89. The sequence continues at coordinate 35,725 of CATPCJ010000230.1, read as the reverse complement.
AAGATTTCCTCCATGAACGCCCTCAAACACGGACTCAATGCCCGCACCGTAATCTTGCCCAATGAAGACGACGACGAATACAATTTCCAACTCGAATCCTATGTCGAACAACTCCAACCCGTTGGTCTGGTCGAAATGGACCTGGTCGTCGCAATGGTCAACGCCCGATGGAGGCAGCGTCGCTGCAATCAAACCGAAACGGGCCTGTTCGAGGAACAAATGGTAAAGCAAAAAGAAGAGCTCGAAGCAGCCTACGAGTCTTACGGTGAAGACGTCGAACACTCTTTCGCCTTCCGCAAGCTGTCGGACTTCGGCTATCTGGCGAACCTCAACCGCATGCAATCCAGTCTCGAACGGGCTTACACCCATGCATTGCGCGACTTGCTACGCCTCCAACAGCTTCGCGAATCAAAAAAGACGCTGAAGAACGAACCCAATCCCAGAAACGCACATACGGAACCGCGCGCGTCGGCAAGCGATCCTTTTCCACCAGGAACTCCTGCAAATCCAAGTTCACCGGCCCAACACGAACAGATACCGCACACGCCGCCCCCAGCCCCAAGCTCCAATCCCGCCGCGGCGCCTGGTGATCTTCTCCCACCGTTCATTCCTCGTGAACCGTCGTGAGCACCTCAACACTCGCAGGACCGGAAGCCGATTGGGGATCGCGCCGCCCGAACTCTCCAAACGTGATCGGAAACCCCGCGCGCCCAGGACCATTCCAAAACCCAAGCAGCCCCGCTTCTTTTCTCGCGCTAACCCCGCGCCCGCAGTTTGATATCCTGGTTTTGTTAGCTTCCCAGGGCTACCATACGGCTCACCCGAGCGAGAGGTTTTACCATGTCAGGACATTCTAAATGGGCGACCATTAAGCACAAGAAGGCCGCCACCGACGCGAAGCGCGGCAAGGCGTTTACGCGCATCATCAAGGAAATCATGATCGCCGCCAAGTCGGGGGGCGATCCCAATATGAATCCCCGTCTTCGCAGCGCCATCACCGCGGCCAAAGCGGCCAGCATGCCGGCCGACAACATCAAGCGAGCCGTTATGCGCGGCACCGGCGAGCTGGAGGGCGGGCAGATCGACGAGATCATGTTTGAAGGCTATGGTCCAGGCGGCGCGGCCGTTCTGGTTTCCGTTGCCACCGATAATCGCAATCGAACGGTCAGCGAGATCCGGCACACTTTCTCCAAGAACGGCGGCAATCTCGGCGAGCTGGGCAGCGTGGCATGGATGTTCGAGCGCAAGAGCCAGATCGTCATCGACAAGGAGAACGCCGGCGAAGATCAGCTCATGAGTCTGGTTCTGGATGCCGGCGCGGAGGACCTCCGCGATAGCGGCGACAACTGGGAAGTGATATCGGCTCCGGACGCGCATGAGGCCGTGCTTCAGGCATTGACCGCGGCGGGCATCAAAACCGAAGCGGCTGAGATTGCCATGGTTCCGAAAAATCTGATGAAGCTGGAAGGCAAGAACGCCACCGCCATGATCCGTTTGAGTGAAGCTCTCGAAGACAACGACGATGTTCAAAACGTCTACTCCAACTTCGACGTCGACGAAGAAGAGCTTGAGGCCATGGCTTAAGGCCGCCATGCGCGTCCTGGGCATTGACTGCGGCACCGAGCACACCGGTTACGGATTGATCGAGAGCGATGGCCGCACCCATCGCATGATCGCGGCGGGTTGCATAAACACCAGTCCCAAGGCGCCCTTCGAATCGCGTCTTTTGGTGATCGCCGTGGAGTTACGGAAAGTGATCGCCACTCATGCTCCGGATGCGGCCGCCGTGGAAGCGGTGTTTTACGCGCAGAATGTGAAAACGGCTCTGAAGTTGTCGCACGCGCGCGGCGTGGTCCTGTTGACCATCGCCGAGGCGGGACTTTATGTCGCTGAATATTCGCCGCTAGAGATTAAGACCAGCGTAGTGGGTTATGGCCGCGCCGAAAAGCAGCAGGTGAAACTGATGGTGCATTCCCTCCTTGGACTTCAAAATAAGATTGAATCCGAAGACGCGTGCGATGCCATTGCCGTCGCAATCTGCCATGCAACCCACGCAAACTATCAAGTTCAGCTAGGAGCCGCGCGATGAATTCTTATGTGGGGCAGGATGGCATCCCGCCGCGGATTGGTGAATCCGCCTGGTGTAGGATCCGGAATTACTTACGGGCCGATTGCCAATCGGCCGCGGTTACCAACCTGCCCCACAATTACTATTACTATGTGCCAGGTTGAACAAGATTACAAAATGGTCGCGGCGCAACATGAGAGGTGTAGAATGTCCAAGCTCCAGGGACAGGCCCGCTGGCCTGTCGGCTTGTGCCTGTTCTTGATTTCCTCACAACTCCTATCCGCCGCCCCGCGCCTCTTCTACTCCAAGTTCTTCAAAGGCAGCGTTCCCGAATACGTGTCGATAACTGTAGAGCGCAATGGCGATGCGGTCTACCAGGAAGCGAAAACCGGCGACAACCCCATTAAGCTGCATTTGACCGATGGGGAAGTTCAGGAATTGTTCGCCTTGTCTGACAAGTTGGATCGTTTTCAGCGCCCGCTGGAATCCGGATTGAAAGTAGCCAACATGGGCGTAAAGACCTTTCGTTTCGAAGACGGCGCCGAAAAACACGAAGTGGAGTTCAATTATTCGTCGGATTTGCCCGCGCAGGCATTGTGGGATTGGTTCGAGCGCATCGGCGAGAGCGAGCGGAATCTAATCAATCTGGAACGCGCGGTGCGCTACGACAAGCTGGGCGTGAACGATGCCCTGTTGCTCTTGCAAATCTCCTATGAGCACAAACGCCTGGTGGCGCCGGAACAGTTTCTGCCATTGCTTGACCGCGTGGCGAAAAACGATAGCTTTGTGCATATGGCCCGTGAACGCGCGGCCGGCCTGGCCGAATCTTTCCGCAAGCCCTCCGCGCCGCCGCCGGAGAAAACCCAATTATGAAGTGTTTCTGGCTTGCAATCGCGTTCGCCGTTCCTCTGCTCTTGCTGTCACAAGACCCGGCTCAGCTCGAGCAAGAGAGTCTGCAGCGGGCGCTGGGTGAGGCCGGCAACAGCCCCGTGGATTTCATGCGGGCCATTGAGCGGCATTTGAAATCCTTTCCAAACTCAGCACGCCGCGCGGAGCTCGAGCGAGCCTTGGTGAAGACCGCCATGGATCTGAACGACGATCGCCGCATCATCCAGTTCGGCGAAAGCGTGTTGCGGCGCGATCCGGATAATCTGCAGGTTCTGGAGCGTGTTGCAACCGCACTCCTGCACAACGGCGACAAGGCGAGCGCGGAGCGGGCTCTGGTACATGCCACGCATGATGCGCAAGTGATCCAGCGCATGTACAAGGACGACAAGTTCCTGCCGGGCAGCGGACGTGAGGCGGCCAGGCGCAAGGACGATTACGATCGCGCGCGGGCCCGCGGCCGTTTACTCGAGGCCCGCGCCCAGGGTCTGCTTGGTTATACGGAGGAGGCAGTCCGAACCGCCGAGGCCAGCTACGCGAGTTATCCGAACGTGGAGGCGGCGCGTGAAGCGGCCCGCTGGCTTGCGGCCGAGGGGAAAAATCGGGAAGCGATTCAATACCTGGCTTATGCTTTTACCATCGCCGGATTTAAGTCCACCGATCCGGACGTTGCCGGCGATCGCGAAAAGATGGCGGAGCTGTACCGCAAGCAAACTGGCTCGGAAGCAGGGCTCGGCGACCTGGTGCTGAAGGCCTACGACAACACCTCCAATCTGTTCGGCGCGCGCCGCGCGCAATTGCGGGAGCTGGATCCAAACTCTCAGGTGAAGGATCCCCTGCGCTTCACACTCTCCGCGCCGGACGGGGGAAACCTGCAACTATCGTCGTTGCTGGGCAAAGTGGTGGTGCTGGATTTCTGGGCCACATGGTGCGGTCCTTGCCGCCAGCAACATCCGCTTTACGAGGAAGTGAAAGCGCGCTTCAAGGATTCTCCGGACCTGGTATTTCTCGCGATCGATACCGACGAGGACCACTCGCTGGTGAAGCCTTTTCTCGACGAGCAGAAGTGGAGCCAAAAAGTTTATTTTGAGGATGGTCTCGCGAGCCTGCTGCAAGTCTCTTCCATTCCGACCACGATCGTTTTCGGCAAAAAAGGCGAAGTAGTGAGCCGCATGCCAGGCTTCCTGCCGGAGCGTTTCGTGGACATGCTCGCTGAGAGGATTGACGAGGCCTTGGGCAAGCCCGCTCCGTTGCCCAAAGTCAAAGGAGCCACGGCGCAATGAGTACCGGCGAATTTCCCCGCGTGACCTGGATTGTTCTCGACAGCGTCGGGATCGGCGAGATGCCGGACGCCGCGGCATATGGCGACAGCGGCAGCGACACGCTCGGCAATATCGCCAGGAAACGCCCGTTGAATCTGCCGAATCTCGCCAGGCTTGGACTCGGAAATATCAAGCCGCTTACGAATATCCAACCCACGGATCGGCCTTACGCGGCTTTCGGACGCTGTGCGCTGGCCTCTCCCGGTAAAGACACAACCACCGGTCACTGGGAGATGGCGGGCATTCACCTGGCCAAACCTTTCCCGCTGTACCCCAATGGTTTTCCGCCTGAGGTCATGCGGGAGTTCGAGCGGAAGATCGGCCGCGGTACGCTCGGAAACTATGCGGCGTCCGGCACCGAGATCGTCAAGGAATTGGGCGAAGAGCATATGCGCACCGGCAAGCCGATCGTTTATACGTCGGCCGACAGCGTGTTCCAGGTGGCCGCGCACGAAGAAGTGATCCCGCTGTGGGAGCTGTATAAGATTTGCGAGACCGCGCGCGAAATGCTTCGTGGACCTTTCGAAGTGGGGCGCGTGATTGCGCGTCCTTTCATCGGCAGTCCAGGCCATTTCACCCGTACGCCCAATCGGCACGACTATGCCGTTCCGCCTCCGAAGGGCATGCTGCTGGATCGACTGGAAGCCGCCGCCGTCCGCATCTTCAGCATCGGGAAAATCTTCGACGTGTTTCTGGGACGGGGAATTCAGGATCACGAGAAGACCAAGAACAACGCCGATGGGATGGCGAAGACGCTGGGCGCGCTCGACGAGCTCGACTGTGGTTTGATCTTCGTGAACCTGGTGGACTTCGATCAGCTCTACGGTCATCGGAACGATGTGGAAGGATACGCGCGGGCGCTCGAGGAATTCGATGTGTGGCTGCCCTCGCTATACGCCAAGCTTTCGAACGACGACCTGGTAATTCTGACCGCCGATCATGGATGCGATCCCACCACCCCCTCAACCGATCACAGCCGCGAATACGTTCCGTTGCTGGCATACCGGCCTCGAAACAAGGAAGGCGTGGATTTGGGCCTCCGTTCCACCCTATCCGACATCGGCCAGACAGTAGCCCTCAATTTCAACACCAAAATATCCGAAGGAGCAAGTTTTCTAGAGGCGATCGCATAGCGAAAAGCCATCACCCAATATGCGACGAACGCCCATCATGGCAGGCAACTGGAAGATGTACAAGACCGCCGCGGAGACCTGCGCATTTTTTCATAAATTCAATCCGCTGGTGGCCGGCTCGGCTCATTGCGAAATCGTCATCTGCCCGCCTTCCGTGAACCTGTCCGCGGCGGTGGAGGCCACGCGCGGCACGCGTATAGAGACCGGTGGACAGAACATGTTTTGGGAAAAGGAAGGCGCGTTCACCGGCGAGATTTCGGGAAACATGCTGAAGGCCCTGGGCTCCAAGTGGGTTCTCATTGCGCACAGCGAGCGCCGCCAATACTTCGGCGAGACCAACGAAAATGCGCGGAAGAAGATTCTGGCGGCTCTCGATTCCGGATTGACGCCGGTGTACTGCGTTGGCGAAAATTTGGATGAGCGGCAGACCGGTGGGACGCACCAGGTTCTCGAAAGTCAATTGACCGGCGGCTGGGCCGGATTGAGTGCCGATCGATTTTCGAAAATCGTAATCGCCTATGAGCCGTGCTGGGCCATCGGCACCGGCAAAGTCGCGACACCGGAGATCGCCGCCGAAGCGCATCGTTTTATTCGCGATCAAGTCCGCAAGCAATTCGGCGCGGAGCCGGCCGCGGCGTGCCGCATCTTGTATGGCGGCAGTGTGAAGCCCGACAACATCCGCGGGTTGATGGCGCAACCGGATATCGACGGAGCGCTGGTGGGCGGCGCGAGTCTCGATCCCGATTCGTTCGCGTCCATCGTCAATTTTTGAAACTATGCGACTGGCTGCCTTATTCCTCATCGCTGTCTTGCTTCGGGCTGAACCGCCAAAATTGCCGGAGCCATACCGATCCATCGCCGAGCAGGCCCATTCGGTCTCCCCGGAGTTCGCGGCTGACGCCTTACTGCGAATAGTGGAATCGCACAAGATCACGGACGTCGAAGCTCAACGCGATTTGGTGGAACAGGCGTTCCGTTTGGCGGGCAGCGCAAAGTTTCGTTTACGTATGCGCAATCTGTCCGGGGCCATGGTGGATACGCGGTCCGGGTATCTCAGCAAGGCTTACGACTTGAAGCTGGACGCGTTGTCGCTGGCCAGCCGCGCCGTCCGCGATATGGTCCCCATCGACCGCGCCCGGGCTCGCGCGATGTTTCAGGAAATTCCAAGACCGCAACTCACCCCGCTCAGTTGCGACGACCCGTTGGTCTATGAAGTGTCCGACTATTACCGGACCTTGACCACCATCGTCGACTCTTCGTTCAGCGAGAAAGAACGTAAGAAGGACGAGCACCTCAATTTTTTTCTGGACTATTTGCTGCAAGCCGTTTCTCCGGCGCAATTGTCGCCCCTGGCCGCCGCCATCAAGACCGTGGGCGTGACTCCCGAGCAGCGTGAGATTCTGTGGAATCGCCTGGCTGGCATACTCGAAAACATGCAGCCGGACGATCGCTCGTATTCCGCGTCGCTGTGGGAGGTCACGCAAGCGATTCCTCCGGGACTGCACCCCTCGTTGGAGAAGTATCTAAGAAAGAGTTCCGGCTGTCCGGACGACGCCCAATCACAACCCGCAAAGACGGGAAGCACGCCCAAAATCGAGCGTTACTGGGAATCGGTTGCGACCAATATCCTTCTCGACGGCGCAAAGAAATTGCGTTTTGGAACAGAGGGCAAGCTTTTGACCGGCGCCGATCGGGCCACCGAGGAATGGCAGCAGCAGCTCGCCGATTACCTTCGCCAGCTTGGCGAATGGGGTCCCGGGCAAGAGAAATCCGAAGCCGATTACTACCACCAGAAGTGTGTCGTCTATGAAGCCCTCGTCGAATTGATTCCGCCCGGCCAGCAGCGCGACGCGATCCTTACCGGTTATCTCGACTTCATCGGTAATTCCAGTTTGCAGCAGCAAAGCCCGGCGGAATGGTTCATGCACGCGCACTCGATGCTGGAGCGTGTTCGCAGCACGAATTCAGGTGAGCCCAGCAAGGTTTTGGAAGGCTTTCAGAAATCGGGGAATCCGACCCTGGCCTTGTATTCCACGCTGGAACGGACATTCGGCTCATCAGTACCGTCCTGGGTGAAGGGCAACTAAATCATTCATTCGAGGCCACTGCTCATTGACATCGATACAGCTCGCAATCCTCATAGTCGTAATCGTCACCGCGTTCACCCGGCATTGAAAATCTCAAAGCAACCTGGACCGTCCTGCTACATTGGTCTCGTGGATGGAGTAATCGTCGTCGACAAGCCCGGTGGTATGACGTCGCACGATGTCGTGAACCGCATGCGCCGCCTCGCGAGCACGCGCAAGGTCGGCCATTTGGGCACGCTGGACCCCTTGGCGACCGGCGTATTGCCGCTGGTGATCGGCCGCGCCACGCGGCTCGCCCAATTTTTCTCCGGCGGCCAGAAGAAGTACGACGCGCTAGTCCGCTTCGGTTGGGCAACCGACACCTACGATCGAGAGGGAACGCCGCTGTCGGCCGCCGTGGAGCCGCGATTCACGCGCGAAGAACTCGAGCAGGCGTTCACTGCTTTCCGCGGAATCTTTCTTCAGACACCACCGCCCTACTCGGCTAAAAAGATCGCGGGAACGCCGGCCTACCGGTTGGCCCGTAAACAAATCGCCGTGGAGCTGGAGCCAGTGGAGGTGCACGTATTCGCTTTGGATCTGCTGGAATTCACCGGCTCCACGGCGCGCATCCTCGTATGCTGTTCGCCTGGAACTTACCTGCGCGGCATCGCTCATGAGGTGGGCCAACGGCTCGGTTGCGGAGCGTTTCTGGAAGAACTCCGGCGAACCGGCTCCGGCGAATTCACCGCGGACCACGCGCACACGTTGGAGAGCCTCCAGGATCTGGCCGCCGCCGGGAAGATTGAAGAAGCACTGATTCCCGCGGCCGAGTTGCTTCCGCATTTCCCGAACGCAACCGTCGATTCGCTTACTGCCGGCCAGATCCGTCAAGGCAAGGATTTCCGGTTATCCCCGTTCCTGTCGAGAACCAACTCCAAGTATGTTAAGGCGATCACCCAGGAAGGCGACCTCATCGCCATCGGCGAGGCCCGGCTTCCGTTCGTATACCATCCCATTCTGGTGCTTTGAGCACAGCTTGGTTTATGATTCAAGTGTGCTGTTTGGCCTCCCGATATTTCTGCTGCTGGCAAGCTTGGCTTTGGCTCAGGAGGGCGACCAGAAGCCGGACGGTACCAAAGCCGAACCGCCCTACGATGAAACGTTCTCCGGTCCCGTCTTGGAAATCACGGCCAGTAAGATCGTCGTTTCACGCAGCATCCTCGGCAAGCCGCCCGAAAAACGGACTTTTGTGATCAAGGTGGATACGCGCATTGAAGGCAAGCTGCGCGTGCGGGCGAAGGTCACGGTGGGATTCGTTACGAACGGTGAGGGGGATGTCGCCAGGCTAATTGTGGTGCGCGGGCCGCAGCAGAAGCCGCCGGAGAAATTCAAGAAGTAGGCGGATCAAGCGCTCGCTTACGCGCGCGGTTCTTTGCCCAGCCTTCTTTCACCACTTGGCGGCCGCGGCCCAACGCCAGGGCTTCGGGGGGCACCGGGTCCGTAATCACCGAGCCGGCGCCTACGTAGCTTCCGTCGCCAATCTCGATGGGCGCCACCAGCGTGGAATTGCTTCCGATAAATGCGTCCTTGCCTATGCGTGTCCGATGTTTTTGCGCGCCGTCGAAATTACAAGTGATGGCGCCCGCGCCGATGTTGACCTTGTCGCCGACCTCGGCATCGCCCAGGTACGCCAAATGATTGGCCTTCGCTCCCGCGCCGAATTGCGTGTTCTTCAACTCCACGAAGTTGCCGATATGAGCGCCTTTGGCAACGCGATTCCCATTGCGGAGCCGGGCGAACGGACCTATGTGCACGTCGGCTTCAACCACCGAGTCCGCAATCGAAGTGAAGGGCGCCACCTGCACGCGGTCCGCCAGCGTTGAATTCGCCACGATGGAGCACGCTCCGATTCGGCAGTCTTCCCCGATCCCGGTACGTCCGAGAATTTGGGCGAACGGCTCGACGACGGAATCCATGCCGATCGTCACCCCGGAATCTATGGTGACGGTCTCGGGTTTCTCAATGGTGACTCCAGCCAGCATCAGCTCACGCGCCTTACGTTCGCGAAAGAGCTTGTCGACAGCCGCCAACTCCACGCGCGTATTGATACCCAGCAGCTCTTCGGAATTTGCGACCTCCAAGGCCTCCACGCGATGTCCCGCGCGATTCAGGATTTCTACCATGTCGGTGAGGTAGTATTCGTGCGCCGGATTGTCAGGCTGGATTTTCGTAACGTGCTTCCATAGCAGATCGGCTCGAAAGCAGTAGATGCCGGAATTGATGAGATCGATCTCCAGTTGCCGGGGGTTTGCCGCTTTTTGCTCGACGATGGATTCCAGCTCGCCGCGTTCGCCGAAGATCAGGCGGCCATAGCCGGTAGGGTCCGCAAGCCGCGTGGTGATGAGCGTCGCCGCAGCCTCGCCGGCGGCTTGGCGTTCCACCAATTCCTTCAACGTGGCAAGCGAGAGCAGCGGACAATCGCCGTAAAGGACCACCACTAAGCCGTCTTGGGGCGCGAGCGCTGCACCGCACATCATCACGGCGTGTCCGGTTCCTTTTTGCTCGGATTGTTCAACGAAGCGGACGCCCGAGTTCGCAAGCACGGCCCGCACCTGTTCCGCTTGATGCCCGACGGCCACGGTGATGTTCTCCGGCGGCGTGATTCCGCTGGAAGTCCGGACCACGTGCTCGATCAGGGTGAAACCTCCGGCGCGATGGAGCACTTTTGCCCGCTTGGACTTCATCCGCGTTCCCAGGCCGGCGGCGAGGATTATTACATTGATCGACGATTTCATCTGTGCCAGTTAGCCGGCTCCGAGGACGCGAACCTTACGGCGCGCCATCCGCGCACGCCGCGCCAGCGTCATGGCGACGTCGGCTGTCGCACGAGGATCGTGGCGCACGATATCGCCTTCGCCCAACAAATCCTCGGCCACCACCTGCAAACCCATCGCGGCCATCCGGTCGACGTCGTTGACCACCGACTGTACTTGCTCCGCCGCATATTTCCGCCGTTGCTTGGCGGTGATGGAGCGCGTGTTTACGACCACGACGTTCACCAACTCCAGTCCGGCATGGCGGTGGATGGCTTCGACATGATCGGAGGCGCGGAAACCAATCGTTTCTCCAGGCTGCCACATCAGGTTGACGAAGTACGCCCGCAGCGCACGACTGCGGCGGATCGCGTGCGGAATCCCTTGCACCAGAACGTTGGGAATGACGCTAGTGAATAACGATCCGGGGCCGAACGTGATGAGATCGGCCCGCTCGATGGCGTCCAGTGTTTCATGCAGCGGCTTGCACACCTGCGGGCGCAGGCGGATGCACCTGATGCGGCTGCGGCTCTTGCTGATCTTGGTTTCACCGGTGACGATCCGGCCGTTCTCGAGTTCCGCTTCAAGCTCCACGTTGGCTCCGGTCGAAGGATAGATGCGGCCCAGGCTCGCCAGGATTTCGGAAGAAACCTTGACGGCCTTGGCGAAATCGCCGGTCTGATTGGTTAGCGCAGTAAGAAAGAGATTGCCGAAGCTATGGCCCTTTAGCCCCTTACCCTCGGAAAAGCGGTACTGAAACAGCTTCGAGAGAGTGGCTTCATCTTCGGACAGCGCCACCAGGCAATTGCGAATGTCGCCAGGCGGGAGCACGTCAAATTCGCGGCGCAGGCGGCCCGAACTTCCACCGTCGTCGGTGACCGTCACCACGGCCGTGATCTCTATTTCACGCGGTTCGGCGGCGTAGCGTTTCAAGCCGTGCAAAAGCGTTGAAAGACCGGTTCCTCCACCGATCGAGACTATGCGGAGCGGCTCCATCTCTTATAGCATCGCAGGTTTAGCGGGGTTCGGCCGCGGGCACAAGTTTGTGCCTCATCCCGCAAAAGCTCAAGTGAAGAGACCTGAAACTTCAGGCGGCGGGTTGATCGTCCTCGTCGTAAACGGGGATGGACTCAAGATCGTCGGCTTCGAAAACCTGATCGCAATCGAGGCACCGAACATAGTCTATCCCGTCGCGTCTCGCCAGAATCTCGGTACGGCCATGCTTGCAGAACGGCATAAAAAAGAGATTAAACCCATTCTAAGCATCTGCAATCTCTTGTCAAGCCCCTATTTTGCCTTACGGCGCACATCGCATCTGTGTTTTGTTTGGAACACTCGCATGTTAGAATGTTCTCGGTGGTCTCGGACTTCGACAGAATTCGCGTCGAACGCTTCAAGCAGTGTACTGAAGACAAGCTGCGTGACGTCCGCTGTCCGGAACACAATCAGCCTCCCCGGCTGCGCTTCCAGGGAACCACGCTGCGCGACGTCAGCATTTCGCTGAGCGGCTGTTGCGCGAAGGTGATGGAGATTGCCAACGCTAGGATTGGGTCGGTGTGGTTGGGCGAAGCGGAAAAAACCAAAGCCTCATAACTTCAAGTTTTTCGGCCTCCTAAAGAGTGCTGGCGACGCCAATGATGTACCTTTACTGGCCTTGTGCCGGCTACCCGGGCGTGTGACGATGGGTCTGTCGGGAGCCCTATGCAGAAGGAATACGTAAGAAAGCTCGAAGGCGCATACCGGATCGGCGATACCCGCGTGTCCCTCGATTCACTGGTCTATCTCTTCCGCGAAGGAATCTCGGCGGAGAGTATGGTGGAGTGCTATTCCGCCTTAAGCCTGGAGCAGGTCCATGGGGCGCTCGCGTTTTATTTAGCAAACCAGAAAGAAGTCGACGCCTATCTGGTGGAAGGGCAGCGGTCCGCAGAGTCGCAACACAAACAATCAAGGCAAACGAATGCGGAATTGATCGCGAAGCTGCAGCGTGCTCGCCATGCGAGTCAGATTCCAGGCTGATGCCGACCTTGACGGGCGTATCCTCCGGTTTTACGGCCGGGGTTTACGGCGTATCGCGCCAGAGATCGACATCCGAACCGCTTCCGATCCGAACTAGCCGGACTGAATGATCCGGACGTCTTACGGATCTCTAGCGGGCTCCGGACGAATTCTGGTGAGTCAGGACCGACGCACGATGCCGGCCCATTTCGCTCGCTACGTGAGCAAGGCGCGCAGCCCCGGAGTGATTCTACTTCGCGAATCGATTCCTGTCGCCACCGCGATAGAAGAGCTGGTTCTTGTCGGGAGCGCTAGCGAGGCTGAAGAGTGGGTTGACCCCGCTCTAAAAGACTCCCCCCTTGGCCCGCTGGCAGTCGCTAGGTGATGAGGAATCGAGCCGAAGGGTGGAACATCGGCAAAGAGCCTCGAGACGAGTCTCGAGGCCGCAGACACGAGTGTCCGCGCCACGGTTTTTCTCAAATGGCGTGGGATAGGATGCGAGCTATTCCTTCACGGAAGGTCGCTGGCGGGGTCAGGAGACTCACCACCAGGAAGGCTTCCGTTTCGAAATCGAAGAAGAAGCCGGGTTGAACCAGTACTTGATCGTCCTCCAGGAGCGATAGCACCCAATCTTCTTCGGTGCGAATCCGCGGGGCTTGCAGCGTGGCGTACCAGCCGCCTTCAACCGTCAGCACGCGCCAAGGTGACGCCAAGCCAATTTGATTGCGCAAGAACGTCAGGTTTGCGCTGACGCGCTCCTTGATTTGTGATTGAATATGTCCGCGCGAGGCTAGCAGGGCGGGAGCGGCCCATTGCACTGGACTACCCACCGACAGATAGGTGTCGGCGATCAGTTCCAGGCCCTGGAGTGCAGGCCCACTGGTTACAATCCAACCCAGTTTTAGCTGAGGCAAGCCGGCAACTTTAGACAAGCCACTCAGCGAAAATGTCAGCATCTCGTCAACTCCGACAAGCGACGAGATCCGTTCGCTGTCTTCGGCGATGCCGTAATCGGAAAACACTTCGTCGGACACTAGAGCGATGTCACGGCCGCGGCATAGGTCAAGCAACCGAGCCAGCTCTGCCTTCTTTAAGAACGAGCCGGTCGGATTGTTTGGATTTACCAGGACGATAGCGCGAGTGCGTGCTGTAATTCGACTGGCGAGCGCATCGAGATCGATCGTCCAGCGGTCGTGATACAGCAGCGGATAGTTGACGACACGAACCGATTCCAACGCTGACAGGAACTCGAATAACGGATATGACGGGCGGGGAACCAGCACTTCATCGCCGGGGTCGGCCAGAAGCTTGAAGATGAATCCATAAGCTTCGCTGGTGCTGGCGGTCACGATGATTCGCCCGGCATCCACCTGGCCGGCGTAGTAACCAGCAATCGCCTCGCGCGCAACGTGCATGCCCGCCGGAACAGGTTCGTAGCGCAAGGAACGCGGGTCCGCAAGCGCGGAAAGAATTTCGGCGGGATATTCAAACCCCGCCGCCGTGGGATTGGATTCCGTCAGATCCAGGATCTCAGCGCCGCTGGTTCGTTTTGCCAGCAGCAACTTGGCTATGGGATTGGCGCCGGCATTCCAATCCAGCCGGGCGGAGAACACTACGGAAGACCGGGCACCGTAACAGACGGTATGGCAGACAGATATTCGTAGATGGCGCGAATCTGGCGCGGCGTCATGCTGGAATAAGCAGGCCACGGCATTACCTGGAGCAGCGGCCCCATCTGCGGATGCTTCTTGCCGAAGTCAGTACCCTTGGTGAAAGCTTCCAGGAACATATCGTAGGTCATACCCGCAGGCATTCCATTGCTATCCAGGGTGAGATTACGGGAAGTAAAGGGGCCGAATTTCTGTCCTCCTCCGAGATAGCCGGCGGCGTTAATCTTCTTCGGCTGACCCATGAACGGATTTCCGCCGTTTACATAGGATGGATTGGTATGGCAGTCGTTGCATCCGCCAACCGAATTCACCAGATAGCTGCCCCATCCCACCAGAAACGGGTCTCTCCCAGTCATGTTGAGTGTCACCGGGGCGATCTTATACCCGGTGGCGATGTCGTCAAGAGGCAAAGTGGATAGAGAATCATCGGCCTTTGCCGGCCGGGAAACCCATACTACGCCAATCATCAGCGTCAACAACGAAACGATCGTCAGTGTTCTTTTCAAGGTTCACTTTCTCCTTCGTTATAGGGCGCGCCTCGATCACGCTCGGCGCTATCCATTAATGGTACGACGGAGGCAATGGTACGACGGAGGCAATGGTACGACGGAGGGCCGTGTCCGGATCGCGATATGCTATCTTCATCGTCTTGCCTCCTCCACTCACAGGCGTACGCGTTCTGGACTTGAGCACGGTCGTCGCCGGTCCCACGGCCACGATGATCCTGGCCGACCTGGGCGCCGAGATCATCAAAGTGGAACGCATCGACGGCGGCGACGACGCTCGGGATATGGGACCTCATCGCGGGCAATGGGGCGCCTACTTCACGCCTATCAATCGCGGCAAGCGGTCTATCACTATCGACGTCACGAAACCGGCCGGCCGGGAAACGGTGCTGCGGCTCGCGCAAGGTTGCGATGTCTTCATCGAGAATTTTCGCGTTGGGAAAGCGGCGGCGCTGGGACTGGACGAGGCGGCTATCCGCGCCCGCAAGCCCGACGTGATTTACGCATCGCTATCGGCCTATGGATCCAGCGGGCCGGATTGCGGCAAGCCCGGCTACGATGCAATTCTGCAAGCCCGCACCGGTATCGTAAGCGTCACCGGCCCGAACGCCGACACGCCGATTCGGGCCGGTGTTTCCATTCTCGACATGGGGGCCGGAGTCTGGATGGCGCTCGGCATCCTGGCTGCATTGTTCGAGCGGCAGGCTTCCGGACGCGGCCAGCGTGTAGAAGCGTCGTTATTCCAAACCGGCGTAATGTTGATGTGCTATCACCTGCTGTATCGCCAGTTTTCAGGAGTGAATCCCGGACCGCAGGGATCGCGGCACGCTTCCGTGGCGCCCTATGGAGCATTTTCCACCACCGACGGCGCGGTGATGATCGGTATTTCGAACGATCGTCTTTTTCGGCGTCTGTGTTCCGCGCTGGGCCACATGGAATGGACCGAAGATCCGATGTTTCTCACGAATATCGAACGCGTGCGCAACCGTTCCGATCTGGAAGGCCGGATCGAAAACATCCTGCGGGCAAAGTCTACCGCGGAGTGGCTGAAGATTTTCAATGCGCATGACGTCCCGTGCGACGCCGTGCAAAATGCGGAGCAAGTGATGAACGATCCGCAGATGGCCGCGCTGGATCAATTGGTGGCGGTGGCGCTGGCGGGCGAATCGCCGGCCGATGTTCCCAGGCTCCCAATTTCACTCTCCGTCACTCCGCCAGCCGTTGCAGGTCCGCCGCCGGCGCTAGGCGAGCATGGAAGGGCAATCTTGTTGGAAGCAGGATTTGCAGAGGCGGAAATCGAAGAGCTCGCCCGTTGCGGGGCTTGCGCATTTGGTTCTTAGCATGGGCTATGGGCGTTACTTCGACGAGTTGGAAGTTGGCCGGCAGTTCCGTCACTGGCCGGGAAGAACCATAACCGAGTTCGACGATACGCTCTTCAGCTTAATGAGCATGAACCAACATCCGGTACACATTGACGAACATTACGCCGGCGAAACGCAGCACGCGCGCCGGCTGGTGGTGGGTCCGCTGGTTATTAGTCTAGCGATCGGTTTGAGCCAGGCGGACGTTGGCGGGCGCGTGCTTGAAACACTGAATTATTCAGAGATCCGGCACTTGGCGCCGGTGTTCCACGGCGACACGGTTTATGCCGAGTCGAGCATTGTGTCGAAACAAGAATTACCTGACGGCCGCGGAATCGTGATCGTCGCCACGACCGCGCTCAACCAGCGTGGCGAGGCAATTCTTTCGATGCAGAGAAAACTTGTCATACCAAAACGGCCCGAGGGAGAAGCTCCGTGCGCAAGCTAACTTCCGAGCAAGAATTGATGCTGGCCACGGTGCGGCAATTCGTCGACAAGGAAGTGATGCCGGTCGCTTCGGCCATGGAGCATCGCAATGAATATCCGCATGCTCTTGCGAACGAGATGCAGAGGATGGGACTGTTCGGCCTGAATGTGCCGGAGGACTACGGTGGAGCCGACGTCGACTACACCACGTTCGCGATGATCTTCGAAGAGCTTTCGCGTGGATGGCTGGGGCTCGCGGGAATTATTGGAACGCACTCGGTCCTGTGCGATGTTTTGATTCGCTACGGAACCGAAGAGCAGAAGCGGAAGTTTCTGCCCGGACTGGCGGCGGGCGAACGGCGCGGTGGAATTTGTCTGTCGGAACCCAATGCGGGCACCGATCTGCAAGCCATCAGCACCGTGGCGACGCGCAAGGGCGGCGACTATTTGATCAATGGCTCCAAAATGTGGGTCACTAATGGGCGCTTTGGAAACACCTTCCTGCTGCTGGCGCGAATGGAGCCGCGTGTGGAACCGCCCCACAAAGGCATGGGCGCTTTCGTGATCGAGAAGGGCGCGCCGGGACTTACGGTGAGCCGCGACATCGACAAGCTGGGCTACAAGAGCGTGGAAACTTGCGAATTGCATTTTCAGGACTTCCCCGTGCCCGCGGAAAACCTGATCGGCGGCGTGGAAGGCGAAGGCTTCAAGCAAGTGATGACGGGTCTCGAAGCGGAACGGATCAACGTAGCGGCACGAGGCCTGGGCATCGCGCGAGCGGCGTTTGACGAAGCTATCCGTTATGCTCAACGGCGCACGACCTTTGGAAAACCGATTGCGGAACATCAGACCATCCAGATCAAATTGGCGGATATGGCCACGCGCATCGAGGCTTCGCGTCTCTTGATTTATTCGGCGGCCGAGAAGAAGGATCGCGGCGAGCGCTGCGACCTGGAAGCCGGCATGGCGAAGTTGTTCGCCACCGAGACCGCCGCCGAAGTGGCCTTCGAAGCGATGCGGATTCTGGGCGGCAATGGATACTCGAAAGATTTTCCAGTGGAGCGCTACTATCGCGATGCTCCGCTGGTGGTGATTGGCGGCGGGACGAATGAACTGCAGCGCCTGATCATCGCGCGCAATCTGCTCAAGAAATACAAGGTGGAGTCTTAGGCGTGAGCTTCGGGCGGTATTACGAAGAGTTCGAAACCGGCGCCGTGTATCCGCATTGGCCGGGGCGAACTATCACGGAGCATGACAACACCTGGTTCGCGTTGCTCACGATGAATCAGCATCCGCTGTACATCGATGAATATTATGCCCGGCAGCAGCCGCTGGGCCGCAGACCGGCGATCGACACATTGGTCTTCAGCCTGGCGGTGGGGATGAGCGTGGCCGATACCAGCGGAAAGACAATCGCGAATCTCGGCTATGAAAGCGTAGTGTTCGAGCGGCCGCTTTTTCCGGGCGATTCGCTTTACGCCGAATCGGAGGTGCTGGAAAAGCGCGAATCCGCCAGCAAGCCGGACCGCGGCGTGGTGGCCATCGAAACACGCGCGTACAACCAGAATCGCGAACGAGTGCTGGTGTTGCGGCGGAGCTTCCTGGCGCCGAAGAAGAGCTCGGAATGAGGGCGTACACCAAAGAGTTGGTGGACTTCTTAGCGGCGCTGGACCCAACGAAGTTGCCGCCGCAGGTCTTCGACCGCGGGCGCTATTTTCTGCTCGACTATCTCGGGGTTGCCACGCGTGGATCGCTCGCCGAATCGTCCGCGCCGGTTTACAAGACGATCCAACGCATCGGCGCCAGCGGATCGGCGACCATCATCGGTACTGGTATTTGCACATCGGCCGGCTATGCGGCTCTCGCGAATGGCACGGCCGCGCATGCCATCGAACTGGATGACACGCACAACGCCGGCTCCATTCATCTGGGCGTGGTAATGTTCTCCACTGCGCTCGCTCTTGCTGAAACCCTTCCGGAGATCGACGCGGACCACTTTCTTGCCGCCGTGATCGCCGGGTATGAGGCTGCGGCGCGCATCGCGATGGCTGTCCAACCGAAAGAGCACTACCTGTTGGGATTCCATCCAACCGCGACTTGTGGCGTTTTCGGCGCCGCGGTTACCGCGTCAAGACTTTTTGGCCTGAGCGTGGAGCAGATGCTCTCAGCCGTCGGGATTGCGGGCAGCATGGCGGCCGGATCGCTTGAATTTCTAAAGGACGGCGCCTGGACCAAGCGGCTGCATCCCGGGCTTGCCGCGCAGAACGGCATTCAGGCGGCGATGCTGGCGGCGGACGGATTCCGGGGGCCCGGCACGATTCTCGAAGGGCGTGATGGGTTCCTGGCTGGGTATTCCAAGAGGCCGATCCCGGAGCAAGTTACAGATGGCCTCGGCGAGTCGTACGAGATCATGCACACCAGCGTCAAGCCGCACGCTTGCTGCCGCTACATGCAAGGCCCCATCGACGCGATCCTCGATCTGGCGAAGAAGCACGACATCAAACCCGAGCAGGTGGTGAACATGGAGGTGCCGGTTCTGGAGGCCGGCTGGGGGCTGGTGGTGGAGCCGCGGGGACAGAAGTACAAGCCACAGTCTGTTGTCGACGCGCAGTTTTCCATGCCGTTCGGAGCAGCAGTAGCACTGATCCGCCGCCGAGCGGGGATAGAGGAATTCACCATGGAAAACATAGAATCGAAGCGGGTCCGCGATCTGATGGGAAAAGTCACGTTGATGAAAGACATGCGGCTCGACAAAAACTTTCCAAAGGAATGGAACGCGCGAGCGACTATTTTCCTGGATGACGGACGGCAGTATGAGAAGTTTATCCGGCATCCCAAAGGCGATCCCGAGAACCCGTTGAGTTGGGCGGAGCTGACCGCGAAATTCACGTCGCTGGCGAGCGCCGTAATTCCGTTGGATCGGTGCGATCGGATAGTAGATCACGTTTCACGGGGAAATCCCACGCTGCTGCCCGCTATGTGCTCACGGAATCCCGCATAGGCGCACGCCGCTCCCAGAATTTTGCCACCATACAAAAGAGACCATGGCCGTTCAGACCATCTCCCATTACGAAATTATCGAGCAGCTTGGACAGGGCGGCATGGGCTTGGTCTACAAGGCGCGCGATCTGGTTTTACAGCGCGTCGTAGCTCTCAAGGTTCTTCCGCAACGCGCCCTGGCCGATCCGGATTTGGTCTTGCGATTCACCCAGGAGGCTAGAGCGGCTTCGGCGTTGAGTCATCCCAACATCATGACGCTGTACGAAATCGGCGAGGATGCGGAAGGCGCGCCATTCATTGTGATGGAACTTATCGAAGGAACTTTGTTGAGCCAGAAGATCGCCGGTATTCCACTCGAGCTTCCCACCTTGCTCGACGCGGCCGCCCAGCTCGCCGATGCGTTGGACCATGCTCACGCGCGCGGAATTATTCATCGCGACATCAAGCCGGCCAACATCATGTTGAGCATGGGCGGGCAGGTAAAGGTGCTGGATTTCGGGCTGGCCAAAATGAACCCCGCCGTACGGCACGCGAGTTTCGACAACGGTCCCACGGAAGTGTACACGGACCCATCCATCGTGATGGGCACGGTGCAATACATGAGCCCTGAACAGGCCCTTGGCCGCGAGATCGACCAGCGGTCCGACATCTTTTCCTTCGGGATCGTGCTCTACGAAATGTGCACCGGCCGCGCCCCGTTCAAGGGTATCTCCGCGACTGAAACAATCGACCGTATTGTGCATGAGGACCCGCAGCCGATCGCCAGGCTCAACCACGAGGTCCCCGCCGACCTGGAGCGCATCGTGCGCAAGTGCCTGGAGAAGGACAAGAGTTTCCGTTATCAATCCGCGCGAGATATTATCGTCGATCTGCAATCCGTGAAGCGCGGATCCGGCGCGACCGGCAAGGTCGTTATCGCGGATCGGCGCTGGAGCATCGATGCCATCGCTGTTTTGCCGTTCGTCAATGCGAGCACGGATCCCGAGATGGAATATCTGAGCGATGGCATCGCCGAGAGCGTCATCCGCAATCTTTCGGGCATCCCAAATTTGAAGGTGAAATCGTTCAGTTCGGTGATGCGTTATAAAGGGCAAGCGCAGGACGCGGAAATTGTGGGACGCGAGCTGGGCGTGCAGGCGCTAATCACGGGGCGGGTTATGGATCGCGCCGGCAGTCTGATGCTCAGCGTGGAACTGGTGGCCGCCAACGACAACACGCAGCTTTGGGGTCACCGTTACCGGCGCAAAATGCAAGATATTTTTGAGCTGGAGGAAGAAATCGCGCGTGAGGTGTCGGACCAACTGCGCATCACGCTAACTGGAAAAGGCCAGCCCGGCGCACGCCGTCAGACCGCGAATGTCGAAGCGTACCGTTCCTATTTGAAAGGGCGCTATCACTGGAATCGGCGGATGCCGGCGGAAACATGGACGGCCGTTCAATATTTTCAGGAAGCTCTGCAATTCGACCCCAGCTACGCTCTGGCCTATGCAGGGCTGGCCGACGCGTATGCGCTCCTGGGCGCCTACGACATCATGCCGCCCAAAGAAGTTCTGCCCAAAGCCAAAGCAGCCGCGATGCAGGCCCTGGAAATCGATGACGAACTGGCCGAGGCGTACACTTCGCTCGCATTCGTGAAACAAACGCTGGATTGGGACTGGGCGGGCGCGGAGCGGGATTACCAGCGCGCGCTGGAATTGAATCCCAGCTACGCCACCGCGCATCATTGGTACGCGCTTTCATTAGACGCCTACGGGCGGCATTCCGAGGCACTGGCGGAAATGGAGCGCGCGCAGGAACTCGATCCGCTCTCGCTGATCATCCACGCCAACTTGGGATTGATGCATTACCACGCGCGCCGCTACGATGAAGCGATCCGGCAATGCCTGACGACCGTCGCGATGGATCCGAATTTCGTTCGCGCGCTCTGGTATTTGGGGCTCGCGTACGCGCATCAATCCAAGTTCGCGGAATCGATCGAATATCTTCAGAAGGCCGCTGACGTCTCCGCCCGCACACCCTTTGTGATTGCGACGCTGGGCTACTCGTACGGAGTGGCGGGCGAAAAAGAGGCGGCCGCGAAAATCCTGGCAGAGCTCGAACAGCGATCGCACAGCGCCTACGTTTCCGGATTTGCAATGGCGTGTCCGTATCTTGGAATCGGCGATTCCGAGAAGGCTTTCGAGTGGCTCGAGAAAGCTTATGAAGAGCGTTCTACCTGGATGCTTCCGCTAAGAGTTGAGCCCATGTACGACCGCATCCGGGATGACGCGCGATTTGCCGATTTGTCGCGGCGTGTAGGTTTATAGTGCTGTCCCAGTTCATTGTCGAGTCCGGCGCGGGGCAGCCTAAGCAAGCTGCAGGCACGCTTTTTAGCGGGTCTGGCCGGCTGAAAGCCGCTGCTGAAAAACGCTCAGTATCCACTCCCTTGGCGAAGGGCACTGGTAAAGCCTCAGCTTGTCTGGGGAGAAGACCGCCTGGGGAGGAAGCCTCCTGCCAGCGGTCATGGCTCAGAAAGCGGCGATTGAGATCCGTTCCCCAAGGACTTCTTCAGCAGGACGGGACACCAGGTTGAAGCTCACTGCGAATCAGGTGCGCGGCTTCTGGGCGGCGTGGGCAGGATGGGCGCTGGACGGCATGGATTCGTTCATCTACGCGCTGGTTCTGGTGCCGGCGTTGCGCGAACTTCTGCCGCGCTCGGGAGTAGCCGCCAATCAATCGAACGTCGGATTCTATGGCGGACTGCTGTTCGCGATTTTCCTGGTTGGCTGGGGTTTCGCCTTTCTCTGGGGACCCATCGCCGACCGCTTCGGCCGCGTCCGAACATTGATGCTCACCATCCTGTGCTATTCACTCTTCACCTTTCTTGGAGCCGTTGCCACCAACGTCTGGTCTCTGGCCGCGTTCCGATTTTTCGCCGGAGCAGGTATCGGCGGCGAGTGGACGCTGGGTGGCGTCTTCGTGGCGGAAGAGTGGCCGGAGTCGCGGCGGCAGAAGGGCTCGGCGTACATGCACACGGGCTACTATTTCGGCACATTTCTCGCGGCCATCGTGAATTACACTGTCGGCGCGCATTACGGATGGCGAGCGGTATTCGCGGTGGGGGGCGCGCCGGCGCTTTTGGTGGCGTTCATACGGTACGGTGTTTCGGAACCCCAGCGCTGGCGGCAGCGTATGGACGAACTCGGTCATCGATGGACCGCGGGGCGCGCTTTCTTGGAACTGTTTTCGCCCGAGTACCGGCGCCGTACACTCATCAATGCCGGGCTGCTGTTGGTCTCGATGATCGGTCTGTGGGCGGGCTCGGTGTATGTTCCCTCGTCGGTTACGTATCTGGCGTCCAACGCCGGATACGCGCCGGAGCAAGCGGCGCGGCTGGCTTCGTACGGAACCATGCTGCTTTCCATCGGCACCATTATTGGCTGCCTGCTGCTGCCATTTCTCGCGGACGTGTTCGGCCGAAGAGGCGCCCTGGGAATTTACTTCGTCCTGATGTTCGTATTCATCAGTCTCGGATTCGGGTATGTTTTCTATTTAAAAGCGAACGCGCTAGTTTGGTTTTTTGCGTGCCTGTTCTTACTGGGCGTGGGAGGCGCCAATTTTGCCGTGTACACGCTGTGGCTCCCGGAACAATATCGGACGGAGTGCCGGGGCAGCGCGTTTGCATTCGCTACTTCGTCGGGACGTTTTCTGGCGGCGGGCGTGACATTTCTAGTGGGCGCGGGGGTGGCGCACTTCAAGACGATCGGCACGCCGGTGGCTTTAACCTCAGTGGCTTTTCTGGTGGGACTGCTGCTGTTGCCGTGGAGCGTCGAGACCAAGGGCAAGGGGCTTCCCAGGTGAATCTCACGCAGCTCTTTGACGTCTCGTTCGTGGCCCGCCGAGATTCGGTGGCGCTTGAATGGCAGGGCGCTACTTACACTTTTGGCGATCTCGATGCGCGCAGCAACCGTTTGGCGCGGCTACTCGCGGCGCGTGGGATAAAGCGCGGGGATCGCCTGTGCGTGTATCTCGCCAACTGCGTTGAGCTGATCGATCTCTTCGTCGCTTGCGTGAAGTCAGGCGCGATCTTTGTTCCGATCAACATCCTATATCGCGATCGCGAAATTGCGCACATACTGGCGGATGCCGAACCCGCCGCAGTCGTCAGCCGCAACGAATTTCCCAGCGCCGCACCGATCTGGAATCCGGCGGACCTTACGCGTGAAGCGGCTTCGTTTCCCAATCAACGGCTGCCAGTTGCGCTCGATGGCGGCGATCCGGCCGGCATCGTCTACACGTCCGGCACCACTGGAACGTCGAAGGGCGCGGTGCTCACGCACAATAATTTCGCGGCCAATGCGATCAGCTTGCTGGCAGCCTGGCGGATCACCAGCGCCGACCGTTTCCTGCTGGCGCTGCCGCTCTTTCACGTCCACGCGTTGGGCAATGGACTGCACTGTTGGCTCGCAAGCGGATGCCGGATGCGTCTGCTGGAGCGCTTCGAGCATGAAAAAGCAGGGGAGGAATTTCTGGACTTCCGGCCCACGCTGTTCTTCGGCGTACCGGCCATTTACGTACGGCTTCTGGATATTCCCGTGGAGCAGGCGCGCGAAATCGGCGGTCGGATGCGCTTGTTTGTTTCCGGCTCGGCGCCCTTGCCGGCCCAGATCTTCGAGGAATTTCGCGCCAGGTTCGGCCACCACATCCTGGAGCGATACGGAATGAGTGAGACGCTGATGAATATCGGCAATCCATACGATGGCGAGCGGCGGCCCGGAAGCGTGGGCCTGCCGATGCCCGGCGTTTCAGTGCGGCTGCTGGATGAAAGCGGTCAGCACGTTGCCGATGGCGAAACCGGCGAGCTTTATCTCCAGGGTGCAAACATTTTCGCCGGTTACTGGAAGCGAGACGAAGCCACGCGCGCCGCTTTTCTCGACGGCTATTTCCGCACTGGAGATCTGGCCGTGCGTTCCCACGACGGCTACTACACGTTGTGCGGACGCAGGACCGATCTGATCATCTCCGGCGGTTTCAATATTTATCCGCGAGAGATCGAGGAATTCCTGGAGGAGCAGGAAGAGATCGCCGAAGCCGCTGTAGCGGCGGTTCCCGATCGCGTCCGCGGCGAAGTTCCGGTGGCATACATCGTCGTTGCACGCCAGATCGATGCGGCGGAACTCGAAGGGCGCTGCCGCGAAAAGCTGGCATCTTTTAAAGTGCCGCGAGAGTTCATCGTAGTCGATAGACTTCCACGGAACGCGCTGGGAAAAGTTCAGAAGCATCTGTTGGGTGCTTAGAATAGAAGTTGGCCCAAGCGAAGTCTTCCGTACAAAGTGCGTGGACGCCACTCCTGTACACTTGGTTCCGCTGGCTGTGGATAGCCTCCATTGCATCCAACATCGGCACGTGGATGCAGAACGTGGGCGCGGCGTGGTCGATGGCCACGCTAACTTCTTCCGCGCTGTTGGTGGCGCTGGTTCAAACCGCCACCAACTTGCCGGTATTCCTATTGGGTGTCCCCGCCGGCGCGTTCGGCGACATCGTCGATCGCCGCAGACTTTTGCTCATCACGCAGGGCTGGATGCTGTCCGCCGCCGCGATCCTGGGCATGCTCACCCTGACCGGCCACAGCGGGCCATGGACGTTGCTGTGGCTGACTTTCGCTCTGGGACTGGGCTCCACGATGAATGGACCGGCTTGGCAGGCCATCATGCCGGAGCTTGTACGGAAGCCTGACTTGCCGGCGGCGATCTCGCTGAACTCCGGTGGATTCAACCTGGCAAGATCGGTGGGGCCCGCGCTCGGCGGTCTGGTGGTGGCGGCAGTGGGTGCGGGCGCCGCTTTCATGCTCAACGCCGTTTCGTTCGTCGGCGTGATGATCGTGCTGTACCTTTGGAGACGAGATCCGGAGAGCGCGCCGCAGTCCACTGAGAGCATTGGCGGCGCCATCTGGACCGGAATGCGGTACGTGCGTTTCGCGCGGCCGATGCACGCGGTGCTGCTGCGATCGGGTTTCTTCGTGATTTCCTCCAGCGCGCTCTGGGCGATTTTACCTTTGGTTGCGAAAGTGGAGCTGCACAGCGAAAGCAGCGGCTACGGTGTGCTGCTCGGTTGCCTGGGATTAGGGTCTATCATCGGCGCGCTGTTCAGCTCGCGCGTGCGCCAGATGTTTTCCCCGGACACGATCGTGACATCGTCGGTGGTGTTGTTCGGTCTGGTCAATATCGCGCTCGCATATTTGACGAGTTTCGCCGCCGTCGCGCTGACGATGCTGGCCGGTGGCATGGCATGGATGTCGGTGAACTCCAATCTAAATACATCCGCGCAAACGTCGCTGCCGGCCTGGGTGCGGGCGCGCGCTTTAGGCGTCTACCTGCTGGTGTTTCAGGGCGCCATGGCAGTGGGCAGCGTGATATGGGGCGAGGTAGCCGAGCGCTTCGGCCTTCGTCCGACACTACTGATGGCGGGCGTCACATTACTGATCGCAGCCGCCTTAACCGCGCGGCTGCGGCTGACAGGCTCACTCGAACTGGATACTTCTCCCTCCAATCACTGGCCGGAACCACCGCTGTTGGTCGAACGGCATCCCGAGGATGGACCGGTGTTAGTAACCGTGGAGTATTCGATCGATTCAGAGCGCGGCGTTGAGTTCGCCCGGGCCATGCAAGCCGTACGCCGCATCCGCCGGCGCGACGGCGCGATTCGCTGGAGCCTTTATGAGGATGCGGCCACTCCTGGGCGCTATATCGAAAATTTTGTTGTTGAAAGCTGGGCGGAACATCTGCGGCAGCATGAGCGAATCACGGTATCCGATCATGAAATGGAAGTGAAAGCATGGGCGTTTCACCAGGGTGACGGCGCACCGAAGGTGACTCACTGGATTGCGCCCAAGCGCAGTTGAAAGGAACACTCCCTCACGGGGTTGTGAAAAAGCCGCTCTAAGACCCACACAGGCAAGAATGCCTGTGCCACAATTTGCACCGGTGGCACAGGCATTCCTGCCGGTGTGGGTTGGCGATTTGTTCGCGGACTCCAAGAGCCACAACTTCTTCAGTCATCACTCGCTTTCCGATAAAAGCTCAGGGAGTTGTCTCCCTGCCTTAGAATCCGATATCGGCGCAGGCCGCCGTAATCCGGTAGGAGCTCCAGGCGAGATGCGTGTTGCGCGACTACCAGGCCTTTTGAGGATTTCGCGATCGCCGACAGCGCGGCCTCGTATTCTTTTTCCAGTTCGTACGGCGGGTCCAGGAAGATGATGTCCGCGGTTACTCGTTCGAGTACCGCAATCGCCTTGCCTGTGAAAACTTCCGCGCGGGATGCGGCGGCTAGCGATTCCAGATTCTCTCGGATCACCTCCACCGCGGCGCGGTTTTTCTCGACGAATATGCATCGCCCCGCTCCCCGGCTCAGGGCTTCGATGCCCACCGCACCCGTTCCCGCATAGGCATCCAGGAAGATGCTGTCCACGATGTTTGGCGCCAGCACGTTGAAGAGCGTCTCGCGCAAACGATCCGGAGTGGGCCGCGTGTTGAGTCCGGGCAGCGTCTTCAAGCGGCGGCTGCGATATTCTCCTCCGATTACGCGCATCAGCCTACCTGCACGAGCCCGTACTTGCGCTGCCAGTGTTGGCGAATGTATCCGACGGCGCCACGCAGGGCTTCTTCCGAGGGAGGATTGTCGATGAATTCCCGCGCCTCGCTGCGCGCGATCTCCAGCACTTCCTGATCGCGGATGATGTCTGCGATTTTTAAGGCCGGCAAACCGGATTGCTTTGTCCCGAAGAATTCTCCAGGACCGCGGAGTCTCAAATCCATTTCCGCGATGTAGAACCCGTCGCTCGAATCCACCATGGTTCGTATGCGCTGGCGGCCGGCCTCGTTGAGCTTGCCGGTTACCAGCACACAATAACTCTGCTCGGCCCCACGCCCCACGCGGCCGCGGAGCTGGTGCAGTTGCGCCAAGCCGAATCGCTCTGCCTGCTCGATCAGCATCACCGTCGCGTTGGGCACATCTACTCCGACCTCAATGACCGTCGTGGAAACCAGAATCTTGATTTCCCCACGCCGGAAGGCGTCCATCACCGTCTCTTTTTCGTCCGTCTTCAACCTCCCGTGCAACAGCCCCACGGCAAGATCCGGGAACACGATTTCGGAAAGGTGCCGGTACATTTGCCGCGCTGCTTTGATCGCCTGCGTTTCGGATTCTTCGATGACCGGATACACCACGTATGCCTGGCGGCCCCGCAGCACTTCTCTCTTCAGAGAACTGTAAACACCCTCGATCTGTTCGTCCGTGACGTGCTTGGTGATAATTGTCTTTCTGCCGGGCGGCATTTCATCGATCACGGAAACGTCCAGATCGCCGTAAATTGTGAGCGCCAGCGTACGTGGAATCGGAGTCGCGGTCATCACCAGGACGTCGGGATGCTTACCTTTCGAAGTCAATCGCAGCCGTTGCATTACGCCGAAACGATGCTGTTCGTCGACGATCGCGAGTCCCAGATTCTTCCACTCGACATCTTCCTCAATCAGCGCGTGAGTGCCGATGGCGAGATGCACCAGACCTTCGGAAATCAGTTTCTTGATTTGCGTTTTCTCCCGCGGCGTTGAGGAGCCGGTTAACAACGCTACCACATAACCCATTTTCTGAAACAGGTTCTTGAAGTATAGATAATGCTGGCTGGCGAGAATCTCGGTCGGCGCGAGAACGCCCACCTGGTATCCATTGTCGATCGCGATCACGGCTGCCTCAGCGGCCACCAAAGTCTTCCCGCTCCCGACATCGCCCTGCAGCAGGCGGTTCATGGGATGGGGAGTGTGCATGTCCGCGGCGATTTCCTTGAGTACGCGTTTTTGCGCGCCCGTGGGTTTGAAAGGCAGCATGGCCTTGATCTTTTCGCGGGCGCGATCGGTGAGCTCAAACGGAATGCCGGGTTGCACGCGAGCCTTGGCACGCTTCAACGTCAGGCCGCATTCCAACCAGAAAAACTCCTCGAAGATCAGCCGCCAATGCGCGGGAGTTCGAAAGGCGTTCAATAGGCGCAGGTCGGCGCCGGGGCCGGGAAAGTGAAGCGCTCGAATTGCGCTCCAGCGGTCCGGCAACTTAAGGCGTTCGCGAACGACCTGTGGAAAATGGTCCTGGAGGGGTTCGATCGATCCGAGAATGCGATCGAGCAGTGAACGAAGTACGCGAGTTGTGACCTTCCCGGCCGCCTCGTAGATGGGAACGATACGGCCAGTGTGCAGACCTATATCGCCTTCAGAGTCATCACCACCGATAATCTCGTCTTCCGGATTCATCATCAGGAGATCGCCGGTGTAATTGTCGAGTTCGATTTTGCCGAACAACGCGACTTTGAGACCTGGGGTGAATTTATCGGCCAGATAGCCGCCATTGGGCCGGAACCATTTCCCGCGCAGCGTCTCACGCGAGCCATCGGTGAAAATGGTTTCAACCAATCCGAGATTGCGCCCCCGGAACCCGGTTAATTTCGTGGATTTCACCTCCGCGATCACGGTAGCCACCTCGCCTGGAGCAAGCTGGGCAATCGGCTTCACGTTGCCGCGGTCCTCATAGCGGAACGGAGCGTACCCGAGCAAGTCTTCCACTGTGAGCAAGCCCTTGGTCTCCAGCATTTCCGCCCGCTTCGGACCAACGCCTTTTACAAATTTGAGTGGAGTGGAAGTGTCCAACGATTTACCGCAATTGCCCAGTGTACAATGGCGCGTGATGAAGACTCTTGCGCTCCTGGGCATGATTGCCCTCGCCGCGGCCGCCGCAGACATTCGAATCGGCATCGCCGGCACCGACACATCGCACGTTACCGCGTTCACCAGGATGCTGAACGATCCCGCAGCCCCGGATCACGTGGCCGGAGCGCGCGTCGTCGCCGCTTATAAAGGCGGCAGTCCGGACATCGATGAGAGCCGCAATCGCATCGATCGGTTTACCAACGAGCTTCGCGACAAATGGCAAGTGAAAATCGTTGACAGCATCGACGAGCTTTGCAAACAGGTCGATGCCGTTTTGCTCACCAGCGTGGACGGGCGCGTGCATCTGGCGCAGGCTCGCGTCGCGATTCAAGCGCACAAGCCGCTGTTCATCGACAAGCCGCTGGCCTCGACGCTGGAAGACGCCCGCGAGATCGCGCGACTCGCGAAGGCAGAGGGAGTCCCCTGGTTCAGCGCCTCCAGTTTGCGATTCGGCGGAATTGCCGCGCTGCGCACCGCCGATCTGGAGGGTGCAACCACCTGGGGGCCGGGACCGCTCGAGCCGCATCACCATCTGGATCTAGCGTGGTACGCCATCCATCCCGTGGAGATGCTATTCACGCTGATGGGAGTGGGCTGCGAGGAAGTCGCCAGGATTTCGACGCCGGGCGAAGACGTCGTGGTGGGCCGCTGGAAAGGCGGACGCATCGGCACGGTGCGCGCCCTGCGTCCCTATGGCGAATACGGAGCGGTGGTATTTCGAAAGAATGCGAAAGGGCAGTCGGCCGAGCCGGCGATGAAAGTGAACGATGGTTACGCGCCATTGGTGCGCGAGATCGTGCAGTTCTTCCAGACGGGCCGGCCGCCGGTGTCGAACGAAGAGACGCTGGAGATCTTTGCGTTCCTGGATGCGGCGCAACGCAGTAAAGAATCCGGCGGAAAGCCGATGCCGCTGCGCTGACTTCCGAAAGCGTTACAAGATTGACAATTTATCAGAAGAGAATTACTCTTAGATGTGAGTTCTTATCGGCCTGAGATCGTGGCTGCCTTCCGCGAGCGTAAGGTGCGTTGCACTCCGCAGCGATATGTCATTCTCGACTACTTGAAGCGCAGCCCCAAGCATCCCACCGCCGAAGAAATTTATAAGGCGATTAACCGCAACGATCCCAGGGCCTCGCTGGCAACGGTATATAAGAGCCTGCACGCGATGGCGCTGGCCGGCTTGATTCGGGAAGTCACCGTGGATGGCGCGGCCGTTCGCTTCGAATCCCACATGGACAAGCACCATCATTTCGTTTGTGAACGTTGCGGCAGGGTGGAAGACATCGATTGGTTCGAGGTTCCCGCCCTGGAGAATCGCAACCGTTTGGGCCATCGGAAGCTTCGTGAATACGAAGTACTCATGCGTGGTCTTTGCAGTAACTGTAATTGAAACTTAAAACAAAAGGAGCATTTCAACATGGGTAAAGTTGCCAGACAAGTTGTGGAACAAGCTGGAGTGGACGTCAACGTTCTGTTGGACAAGCTGGTTCGCGCCGCCGGCGCGGAATTCACGACGTTCTATTACTACACCATTCTTCGGGTGAACTCTATCGGCTTCGACGGCGAGGGAATGAAGGAAATCATCGAGGACGCGCGCATTGAAGACCGAAATCACTTTGAAGTGTTGATGCCTCGCATTTATGAACTCGGCGGGGCGCTGCCGCGGGACATTCGCCAGTTCGCGGACATCGCCGGATGCCCGGACGCTTACTTGCCGGCCAATCCGCAAGACATGAAAGCCATGCTGGCGGTGCTGGTGGAAGCCGAGCGCTGCGCTATTCGTACGTACACCGAGATTTGCAACATGACCTTTGGCAAGGACCACCGCACTTATGACATGGCTCTCGCCATTCTGCACGAAGAAATCGAGCACGAAGCGTGGTTCTCCGAATATCTGAGCGAAGGACCTTCCGGCCACTTCCGCCGCGGCAAGCCGGGCAACTCGCCTTATACGCGCCGCTTCATGACCGCGGATTTCGATTAAAGAATCGAAGTGGCGTTCGTCAAACTAGCCCGGGTGGAGGAAGTTCCGCCCGGGCGAACCAGATACTGCGCGCTTGATTCCGGACCGGTCCTGCTGGCAAACTTCGAAGGCTCGATCCATGCGCTCTCCGGACTCTGCCCGCATCGGTGGAACCCATTAGATGGCGCCAGGCTGTGGGGTCCGCTGATCGACTGCCCGTTTCATCACTTTCAGTACGATTGCCGTACGGGTGAAAACCACTTTCCGTGCAATGTCTATCCCGAAGATTTGCAGCACCTTAGAAAGCAGCTCGACCCGCTGAAGCGTTATGTGGTCAAAATAGAAGAGGGCGATATTTGGGTGGACATTCAATGAATAACCTGGCCGCGAAACATTGCATCCCATGCCGCGGGGGAGTGCCGCCGCTGCAGGGCGACGCGTTGCTTCCCTACGCGCAACAACTGCCGGACTGGAAGATCGTGGAGGAGCACCACGTCGCGAAAAGTTTTCTGTTCGCCGATTTCAAGACCGGGCTCGATTTCGTGAACCGCGTTGGCGCCATTGCCGAACAGGAAGGGCATCATCCGGATCTTACGCTTTCGTGGGGCAAAGTGGACGTTCAAATCTACACGCACAAGATTCGCGGGTTGACCGAGAGCGATTTTATCCTGGCCGCGAAAATCGACGAAGTGTTTTTTGCCGGTCCGCGGTAGCGGATTATTTCGGAAATTCGGTGGGCGCCGGG
Organism: uncultured Bryobacteraceae bacterium; assembly: GCA_955652915.1. GTDB lineage: Bacteria > Acidobacteriota > Terriglobia > Bryobacterales > Bryobacteraceae > Palsa-89. Next base: position 4,038 of record CATPCJ010000230.1, on the reverse strand, counting down.
GTGTCTTGCCCAGGCATGGGACGGAGACGCTGCAACTCATGCCACTGCTGCTCAGTGAGCACCATTCGCAGCTTGAGACTCATTTGCGAAAGCGTACGCGTCAGGTCGGTCCGCGCGGCGATAAAGCGCTCGATGGCTTCGTTGGCCTTCTGCTGATCCACGGGATCGCGATTGAACTGGTCTTCGAGATTTATTTCAGCCTTGGCTAACTCAGCGCGAACGTCGATTAAATGCACTCGAAACTGTTGCACGGTACCGTGGATTTGTTGCTTTTGAGCCGGGCTGAGATTCAAGTTCTTGACCACCGGCTTGGTCCACCACGGGTAGAAACCCTTGGGCATCTGCGCAAAAATGGGGCAGCTCAGAAGCAACGCCAAAACTAGAGAACGTAACATCGTGGTTATTCCTCGAAGAGCTTATGAATCGGGGCGATGGCCTTGGGCTCGGAGCTTTGGTCCATGCTGGATAGCTCGGCGAACAACTGTTCGTCGGTAATCGTTGGATTGGATTTCTTCGAATGAGTCAGCGTGAAACCAAGGACCATCACCGCAAGCATCGTGACGGAAAGCGCCCAGCGCAGGGGAACCCAATTGCGCATCGGCTCCGCCATCCGCCGGTAAATGCCGCGGCGCTGGGCCGCTAGAAAGTCCGTCGATACCTCGGGCTCAGCCAGAATCCGCCAGCGCTGGATCGCCAGCCGATCCCTTTCCGCGCGGCATTCCGGGCATTCCTCGAAATGGCGGTCTTCTTCCCTCAGGCCGTAAAGCCAGTTTTGAAAATCGATCTCAGTCCAGTGTTTCATTTCTTTTCCCGATCGCGAAAGTACAAATCGTGCAGCTCTTCGCGCAGCTTTTCGGTGGCCCGGAACAAGTGCACCTTTATGGTGCCGACATCCAGTCCCAGAATCTCGGCGATTTCCGCCAGACTCCTGTCTTCATGATGCCTCAGGGTGAACACAGCGCGCTGCCTGAGACTTAGTTTTTCCAACGCTCCGTCCAGCCGGCTGCCGATTTGTTTCGCATACATCCGGTCTTCGGCATTCGGATCGTCCGAGGCAGCCAAACCTATAATGGTTTGCTCATCCTCCGGACTTGGGCGCTTCCGCCAGAACTGCCAGCGGCGCGACCGCAGGCGATCCAGGCAAGTGTTGACGGCAATGCGGGTAAGCCATTTCCCGGGATCGTCCAAGTCTCTGGATTCAGGCCGGTTAAGTGCCAGCCATGCCTTGAGGAACGTGTCCTGGGTCGCCGAATCCGCCTCTTCCGTGTCTTGCAGCATGCGGCGGCAAAGCAGAAACACCCGTTTCTGCTCGGAAGCCATCCAGGAACCGAATTCGCGCGTACTCGCCTGCGTATCCAGACTGGCTTCCAGCCGATCGGCCATTACGCCCATCATACCTTCAGGACGAAGGCGGGCGGATTTGGTTGACAGGGAAAGTGGCTCTACCGCGGGTTCTAAATCGGGTTTTGGGGCGGGGAAAGTGGTGACAGGCACCCGCTGTCCACGCGCCGCAGAACGCTTGTGCATACTTCAAGATCCAGGCGGCTTGGGACAGCGGGAGCCTGTCACCACTTTCTTAGAACGCTTGTGCATACTTCAAGATACAGGCGGACCACGTTCTGGACCTTTTGTGACTAGCTGGCTTGTTCGTTTAGAAGTTCGGTAATTTGGGAACCGGGTGTGGCGCCACCCGGATGGAGCATGCGGGATACGGCGGCCTTCTTTTCCTCCGTCAGGGAGGTGGTGCTGAAGATGGAGCACCCTTTGGCGATGTGTTGCATGTCGCCGCTGTTTTCCTCCACCAGCATTTCGTGCTCTACCCAATTGGAAAGAGGGATGTTGCGGAAATAGAGGCGTTCTTGCAGAACCATTGATTTCTTGCGTGCCGCCACCGTGTTGTTCTCACGGAAGTAGTGCCGCTCTTCTACCCGGAAGTCGGTCATAAAGTCGTCCAGGGCCCTGCGCCGGGCTTCCTGCTCGGTGGCCTTCACCCGCTCTTCCATGGTGTTGGTCTGGGTCCGGACCTCGGCTCGCGCCTCGGCCAGGAACTCGCGCTCCTTGGAGATGGCGACTTCCATTCGTGCCTGCATTATGTAATAGGAAAGCAAGGCGGAACCGGCCGCGATGAAGACCGGAAGGAGTATCCACAACAAGGCGTCAATCTGCATACCGATTGTAATATCGGCAGTAGGCTGAAGGAACGATAGGTACTATAAGATGGCCGATTGGGAGCCGTCGATTTTCGTGCCTGAAACTAAGGAACTCAAGAGCCCCCATCGGAAGGAAACCAGAGCTTTCAGTATTTCTTTGATTCTAAACAGGAAGCCGGTTAGCATGCCATAGTGCTTAGAGAAATAGACGGCGGTGCCGTGGATCCGGTCGGCCAGAAAAATGGTGCGGGAAGCGTCCGAATAGGGCGATCCGGGAGTGAAGAGGGCCGTAACCTGTGGCAAGACAAGGGTTTTGCGCGATGCCCGGCGGATCTGGAAGCACAGCTCCGCGTCACAGCCATATTCTCCGTAGCGCTCGTCCAAATAGTTGATTCCTTTTACGAAATACTTACGAGCCATGAAGGCCTGAAACGTGGCGTATTCCACGGAGACCGCTTCGGCAGTCTTGTCGATAACTACCGGGGTGAGCTGGAGGCCGGTGGCGGGAATTGGAAGGTTATAGAATTGCACGACGGGGTGCGCCGCGGTGTCGAGCAGCAACGGACAGACGGCCATCGCCTCGGGGTCCGATTCCAGGCGCGCCACTAATGCTGGAATTGTGGTCGGGAGCACCTCGACGTTCGGCGTCAGGAAGAACAGGAATTCTCCCGTGGCGGTGCGTGTCGCAATATTGAGCGCCTTGGTTCGTCCGAAATAGCGCGGCAGACGGAGAATGGTGACGCCCGCGAATTCAGAATCAACCTGCGGACTCTCGTCGTGGGAGCCGCAATCGACTACCAGAATCTCGATCGCCGGGCGATCGAAGGAACCTTCCAGCGCGGAAATGCAGCGGCGCAAGGCCGGAGCGCTGTCATAGGAGAAAATCAGCGCCGTGACCTTGGGCGCGGCCGCCTGTTCCTCCTGGAGCGGCTGAGGCGCCGGCTCCGCTTCGATAATCGGCGCGGATTTTCTCTCCTCCACCTTGCGTTTCGTCGCGATGGGCATGGGCTAGAATGTTTTCATTTCGCCGAGGTTATCAGGCAGTCCGTCGAGAGCAACGCAACTTTAGTGGGAGGCACTTTCATGGGAATCGAGAATGGAACCGGATCGCTTCCAGTGGGTAACCAGTATACCGTCTTCTCGCGGCGGGTCTGAACTTCGACGGGAACGAAGGCGGTGAAGTCGTCTTCCACCTCGCGCTGTGAAACCGTTCCAACCAGCTTCAATCCGCGCATGGAATAGCTCAACTTCACGGTTGGGATGCCGGTGCCATAAACCCAATTTTCGAAAAATCCCTTCAGATCGGCGTCGCCCAATTTGGGAGGCGCGTATTTAGCGGCGATCTCGCGAAATTGCTCGGTGCTGATGGCGCTGAAGCGATAGCGCTCACAAACCTCGCGCAGCAGGCTCATGAATTTCTCGTCACCCAGGCGGCGGCGAAGCATATGGACGATCCAGGTACCCTTTTCGTAGGTGACGGTGCGCCATGCGCCGGGGGTGAGCGACGTTTGCAAGCGGAAACCCCAGGTGATGGGGCCCGCCGATTCCAAGGTATGGCCGTTCTCGGCTTTCGCCAGCAAATGAATCTTGTAATCGTCAAGCACGGCGTCTACCGCCTTGATCCCTTTTTTCTTCTCGAGCAGCAAGAGCGCGGAGTAATTGGCCAGCGCTTCCATCAGCCACTCATCCTGATAGCTGGCCGGAATCACCATATTGCCCCACCACTGGTGCGCAACTTCGTGGGCTTCCAACAATTCGGAATAGAACGTCTGTTGTGGACGCTCGCGGTAGAAAGCGGGTCTTTGCTCCGGGGTTAAATAGGACATCGTGGCCAAATAGACCAAGCCAGGGAAGCCTTGGCCGAAGCCGCCTGGAATAGGAGTGATCG
>CATPCJ010000229.1 GCA_955652915.1 uncultured Bryobacteraceae bacterium | reverse complement strand
TACCTGGAGAGCGTGTGACGTCCATCTTGTGCGCATATGCTAGTAGGCGTGTCGCCCTCCCGAGACGTGTACAGTTTCGGAGAAACAGCGGTGAAATCTTCAGCGATCATGCGGAGCGCCGAATGCTGCGGACGGATGAGCGGCCTGTCTGCATTGCCCGGTTCCTGATCGCCCCACGGCGTGGCATCATCGAAAAGAGTTTGGTCCACAATATCTGTTCGAATCGGAGGAATGGAGTGATCGAGAATGGCCGAATCAAACAGTCCCTGGCTTATTGGTGTCTCAATGCCACCGATTGGAAGTGGGATATCGAGCGCATCTGCGACACGGCGGTCCATTTGGGTTGCCCGGCCATCGAATTGGCGCCGCCCGAGCTGTGGCCGGTGGTTCGCCGGCGGGGTCTCCAAAACGCGTTGGCGCACAATGGTATGCCCGATCCGGTCTTTGCCAAAGGACTGAACAATCCGCGTTATCACGAAGAGGTGATCGCGCGCACCAAAGAGGCGATGGATCGGTGCGCGGACTACGGAGTGCCAAACGTCATAGCGTTCACAGGTTACAAGTGGCTGGACGCGGACGACCCGGAAAGCGGCGAGATTTCGCTGGAGCAGGGCGCCCAAAATACGGTGAAGGGCCTCATGGAATTGGCTCGCCATGCTGGCCGAAATCCCGTCAACATCGTTCTCGAGCAACTCAATACGCGTGACGATTCCCATCCCATGAAGGGGCACCCGGGTTACCAGGGGGATGATCTGGATTACTGCGCCGAGATCGTCCGCCGGGTTGGCTCACCGCGGGTAAAGCTGTTGTTCGACATCTATCACGTTGCCATCATGAACGGCGACGTGATCCGGCGGTTGCGCCAGTACCGCGACCGCATCGGGCACGTGCACGTGGCGGGCGTTCCGGGACGCGGCGAGCTGAATGACCGGCAGGAGATCAACTACCCCGCGGTGATGCGTGCCTTGCTCGAGGCCGGATACGAAGGATACGTCGGACAGGAATTCATCCCCACGCGGAATCCGGCGGAGGGGCTGGCTGAAGCCGTGACCTTGTGCGACGTATGATCCCGTGTCGTTGAAAAACTCACAGCCTGGAAGACGCTTGCTTACGCGCGCGGTTCCGTAAGTGTTGCGGTATCAGTCGCCGCTTTCAGAACCGCGGCCGTTGGCATGAGGCGTTCTCGATGGGCGACCTTGTCCGCTGACAAGCTGAGGTTTTGCGGCCGCGCTCGCCAAGGGAGCGGCTGTGAGGATTTTTCAGCAGCGTCTAGAAGGGCGTGCACTATTCTGGGGACACCTTCTCGTTTTTCTCCTTCGCTCAAAAGTACATTTTGCGGCATCCGCTGCGATGAACTATAATTCTGTAGGATCGCTCGAGGAATGCCGATCCGTTGAAAGGGGAACACCATGACGAGACCAGATTTTGCGATCATCTCCGCCCTGCTGGTTGCCTTGCTGGTGTCGACTACGGCCTGCACCCAGGGAACCGTGGTCGTCGCGGTCCCGGCGAAGGCCGGCGCCGTCGACGGAAAGACGGAGAACTCCGACGCCTTCCTGTGGCGGCTGTTCACCGAATTCACGGCGCCGGTGTCCAAGGGCAGCCCATCGCCGGTGGTGTTCGAAACCTGGGCGTCGGATGCCGATACCTTCTCAACCGACCCTCATTTTCCCAAGGCGGGCGAACCAATGAAACTGCATGCGAGCGTGCTCGAAGCAGTGAAGACGCTCAAACCCAACGAATCGCTCCGGGACCCGCACGTCGCTGCGACGATCGATGTGGACTGCAAACCACCCGGCGGCGCGGCAGTGGGAGGGTTTCCGGCCAGCGGCACGCCGCTCCCCTGCATCGCCGAGCAGGTGGCGCGCAATCGTCCGGAATTCGATTACATCGTTAAAAACAACCTGAATACCCAGACGGGCCTCGCGGCCGCTTACGCAAAATCCTTCAAGGTCGACATGCCGACGGAGTCCATTGCGATTAAGGGCGACTGGATACCTTTGCCGGCGCTGCTGCAATGGATTCCCCAGCTCGGCGACATCGGCAACATCAAGAAGCTCTACCACACGGTTACCGTCAAGAATATCGAATATGCCATTGTGTCGATGCACGTCGCCAGCCGGCAGAACCCGAACTGGGTCTGGGGAACCTTCGAGCACCAGATGAACCCAGGTCGCTGCGACTACATAGGATGTTTCGACACCTTCGGCGCCCAGATCCCGGCCGTCCCGCCGAACAAAAAGGCGTACAACACGCAATATGGCTCCTGCCCCAAGACGGAGCAGCTCAAGAGCTTGATGGCCAAAGCCGATCTCTCGCCGGTCTGGGAGAATTACTGCCTCAAGTCGACCGAGGTCGATTTCACGGCCGCCGACGGGACACCCTATGTGCTTGGCAACTCGGTGATTGAGGGGATCGTGGGCAACGGGACGATAGCCGCCTCGTCCTGCATCGCCTGTCACTACTATGCATCCTTCGGGTCGAACGGCCAGCCCACGGCGAGCGCCGTAGCGATCCTTCCCTTCAACCCCACCGGAAACCCGATCCCGGGCGTCCTTAACGGGTCGCTGCAGTTCGGTTTCTCGTGGGGTGTCTTGCTAGCGCCGAAGTAGACGGCGGCTGCTGGGGAGTCGTAATGGCCGCAGCTCGCTACGGACTGCAACGACTTCCCTCAGGGTGCGCCTGGAGCGTGCAATGGATGGCGCTTGGTGTGTGATATTCTGTGGAGCACCGTAGCTGCTGCCCATGAAGCGCCTGGCTGCCTTCACTGCCGTCTTTTTCTTGCCGTGCCTCGCACAAACCGGCTCCGGCGGCGGGACCATACTTGGCACGGTCAAGGATGCCTCGGAAGCCGCGGTTCCGGGCGCGAGGGTCCACATCCTGCACCTTGAGACGAATCGCGGCTATAACACTCTGACCAATCATGAGGGCTACTTCGCCACACCGACGCTGGCGATCGGGAAGTATAAGATTCGCGTCGAACGCGAAGGCATGAAAGCCTGGGAAGGCGCGCTGCTGCTGGAGACGGGCGCGACCGTGGAGATTGCGCCCAAGCTTACGCCCGGCCAGGTCACTGAAACGGTGCAGGTCACGGCTACTATTCCACTCGTCACCACCACCGAACCCACGGACGCAAGTACGCTCGACAGCCAGCGCATCAAGGAACTCCCCATCAACGGGCGCGACCTCAATACTCTTCTCGGGCAAGTGGCGCCCGGTATCGAGCAGGTGATCGACGTCAACGGCGGCCTGCGCGCGGGCGGCCTGATGACCTACTCCGCGACTTTCGTTCAGGACGGCGCGCCGTCGAACAATCGGGAATTTGGCGGTTCTATAAACCTGCAAGGACTCGAGTCCATCGGGGAAGTGCGAGTGGAAACCAGCACATCCTCAGTCCGCAACAACACGCCTGCCGCAATCATCGTCACCACCAAGAGCGGAACAAATCAGCTTCATCTTTCGGCGTATGAAACGGCCCGGAACAATGCCGTTGGAGTTGCGCGCGCCCGCCAGGACGTCAGCTTCAATCCAAACGCTCCCTATCACACGCCAAAGCTGATCCGGAACGAATTCGGCGGTTCAGCCGGCGGCCCCGTCGTCATACCGAAGCTGTACAACGGCAGGAACCGGACCTTCTTTTTCTTTTCGCGAGAGGGCGTGGAGCTGCGGCAGGGCCTGACCCGCGACTTCGCGGTTCCCACCGCGGCCATGCGCCACGGCGATTTCAGCGGACTCTTCGATTCCCAGGGACGCAGGCTAACGCTCTACGATCCACTGACTACACGGATCGAGCGGATCGGCAACCGTAACGTCTCCGTGCGCGATCCGTTCGTGAACAACCAGATTCCGATCCAGCGCATGAGTCCGCTCGCGAAGTTCCTCTGGGGCATTACTCCCCTGCCTACCGACGTAACCAATCCGGTCACCACGAATAATTACAAGGCGGCGGTCCCCACCAACGGGAATCCCAACCTGAGCGACGATCCGACGACCATCAAATTCGACCATCGCGTATCGGAGCGCGACAACTTCTTCATCAAGACCAACGGCGGACACCGCTTCGCCTATTTCATCGGAACCGCCACGGGGATCGGGGCGCCGACGGCCAATCAAGAGGCGAACATGACCTACCTCCCGATGCAGGCGATCGCCGTTTCATCGAGTTGGACGCACCTGTTCACGCCGAGCCTTTTTGTCGAGAGCTCATTCGCTCATATCTGGCAGAGCACCAAGACGGTCACCGGCCCCCCGGGAGCGCAACAGGATTGGTCTAAAACTCTGGGCCTGCCCAACCCCTACGGCGAGATCGGCTTCCCCAATATCACCAACCTGGGGAATCTGACGACCTACACGGAGGGCGACAACAGGCGCGCGCTCACCAGCCGCATCCTGAGCGTTCAGCAGAATTACAACTACATCCGGGGCACTCACAACTTTCAGTTCGGTTGGTCGTACAGCAGCGAATCGCAGCATCTTTTGCCGGACCAGGGCGCCATCTCGGGAACGGCGGCTTTCAACAGCCAGGCTACGGCTCTGGAGAGCGCGACGCTCGGCTCCGGCACGCTTCCGCAGGCGGTGCCGCAGACCGGCTACGACGCCGCGAACTTCTTCCTGGGTTACGCGGGAACTTACAGCGTCGGGCAGAAGCGCAGCTATCTGCGGCTCCACGACAAAACGATCGGGATGTATCTCGGCGACAACTACAAGATCGGACCGCGGCTCACGTTGACTCCGGGTGTCCGATGGGATCTCAATCCCCCGATGACGGAGGAGGAATATCAACTGAACAGCTTCGACGTGCCTAGCCACTCTATCGTGCTTCCCCAGCCGCTCGACTACTATTACAGGCTGGGCATCACCACGCCAGAGATCGTCAAGGTCTTTCAGGCAGTGGATGTACAATTCAAATCCGCGGCCGAGCTGGGCAGGTCCAGGAACGTGTTTCCGGCAAATTACTTTGACATCGCGCCGCGCCTTGGTTTCGCCTACCAGGCGCTGAGCGGCGCAAGATCTTTTGTGATCCGCGGCGGCTATGGCATCTACATCTCGGCCATTCCCATGCGCACGCTGCTGGCGCAATTCGCCGGGGCTGCGCCGTTTCGCGCCACCTTCAGCTACAATCCTAATTCCGCCGCGACCAGCCCCGACGGTATCCAGAATTACCTGTTGCGCACGGCGCCAACTTACATCGCAGGCCAGAATACCAGCGATGTCATCAGCCTGAATAGTCCGAATGCGGTTGGGCGCGGACAGAGCGTGGTGGGCATCGATCCGCGCTTCCCCAACCTCAAGATCCACGAGTGGAATCTGGCGATCGAAAAACAGATTTTGCGAACCCTGGTTTTCCGGATTCGTTACAACGGAAAGCACGGCGTCAATGCCGATCAACTGAACGAAATCAACCCGGCGCCGACAACTTATAACTACTACGCGACGACGCTGCAACCGACGGTTTCCGGAGCATTCTCCTCGGTGTACAACCGCCCCTATGATCAAAGGGCATACGGTTCCGTGCGGCTGCTGGCGAAGACCGGCTACATCAACACTGAGACATTCACGCTGGAGTTTGAGCGCCGGTTTAGCAAGGGACTCGGCCTGCAGGCGTTCTACACGGTCACTAATGCGCTGCGGCTGGCGGGAAACTCTTTCCGCGACGGCATCGGAACGGTGCCCGCCCAGTTCCAACCCGGTGCAGTGCCCGCCGATCCCGAGGCGCTCAATCGTTTCCTGAACTACACGCGCGACGGGGGCGTGCCGCAGCACCGCGTACGGTGGAACTTCAGTTACGATATGCCGTTCGGGAGCCGCCACTACTTCGGCCGCAATGCCGGCAAGCTGGTCAACGGCGCGATCGGCGGTTGGAAGCTGGCAGGCAGCGGGACTGTTGTCAGCACATGGTACACGCTGCCGACCGGCAACTGGGGACCGATGGGAAAACTCGAAGTCTATCGCACCAAGTACACGATCCTGGATTGCCGCGCGACGTCGCCTACCGCAACCGACTCCAAGGAGGAGCGCTGTTACGCGGGCTACCTCTGGTACAACGGCTACATTTCGAACCGTCTGATCAACAGCCGCAACGCGGCAGGTCTGCGAAACGGCGTGTACGGTCTGCCCGCGAATTACAAGCCTGTTCAGACGCCGATCAATCCCTGGCCGGTGGGTGGGTTGCCCACCGATCCCGGTTCTAACCTATACGACACCAACAACGTCAACATCCGCCTGGCGAACGGGAGCAACCCTCAGATCGCCTACGATACGGGACTGCATCCGTTCCGCAACCAGTATCTGCTGGGGCCGTTCAATTGGACGCAGGATGCGTCGATGCTGAAGTTTTTCAATCTCACCGAACGCGCGCGGCTGCGGTTGAATGTCGACGTGTTCAACGTCTTCAACACGCAGGGATTGAATACTCCGGGGTCGGATGGAGTCGTGACTCTGCAGAACTCGTATGGCGGGTTCGGCATGCGTCCGCGGCAGGTGCAGGTGGGGCTGCGGATGGAATGGTAGCCGGCTTGGCGCGCACGCTTCGCGTGGTGAACTGGTTCACATTCATCTGTAAAGATCGATCACGGCGAACGGGCCTAACTCCGGGACCGTAAACTCCGTCCCGCCGCTATCGTTGGACCAGTCCGCGGGGCTAGCGCCGTTGACTCCGAATACGCGCAGGTCTCCTTTCGCGTATGCGCCCTTGACTCGTACACGCAAGCCGCGAACCGGGCGGTTCGAATAATTGAGTAAGTAGATCCTGGCCTGACGGCTGTTGGCGGTGAAACGGGCGATGACCACTTCGCTGCCGTAGATACGTAGCGAACGCGTTTCATCGCCCAGCAGCGAGCGGATCTTATGCGCGAGCATGCTCGGATTCCGGGCTTCTTCGGCAGGGTATTCCTTACTGCCCAAGCGCACATTCACGCGCAAGCTCTTGTCCGCCTCTTTCTCGATTTTGTAGAGCAGATTCATGCGAGCGAGCAGGTTCATCACTTCGCCGGCGGCGTCCGAGCCGTCGTCAACAAGACCAATGTCGGCCACCGGGGGCTGGTCAACCTCAGGAATACTTCGCAGGAAATCGAGCATGCTCTCGAACGCCTTGCCGCCGGAAGCGTCGGTGGAAATCAACGCGCCGGTTCCATATGTAAACGCCTCGGCCGCCGCCAGGGTCGACGTATCGCCATTGACTTGATAGAAGAACGATTTTCCGGGCGCGCGGATTATCCGCCAGCCATTCGCGTCGATCCAGGGGCTACGGGTCGCGGAAGCTTCATTGATTCGATACTGCACGCGGGGCGGGCTGAGTTTGACGGAGTCCGCCGGCGGTTCACCGCCGCTTGGCAGCAGGCGCGGCAACAATAGGATAGCGGCGAGAATCATACTTCAATCGGTGTTACGCGAATGCGCTTCCTGTCGTATTCTCCGAGGCCGAACCTGGTGGCATGTTCGATATGGCCGGGTTCCCGAATGAAGGTGTTCTTGAGAGAATCGCGATGCGCGCGCCGGTCGATATTCTCTAGAGAGCGGTCCCATAGCGACAGGGCTCCTTCCGCCTCCCGTTTCCCGGCGATGATGTCCAGCAGAATGCGATCCATCGCAACCGGGTCGGTACCGAACAGCAGCAGTTTCGGATAGAAGCGGTATTTCTTTTCGGTAGAGAATGGCCCGCCATGCCACACGCCGCGGATTCCGTCCATGATGTTCAGCACCGTCTTGGACCGAAGGGGCTCCACCGCCGCCAGTGTGCCGATAAACGACAGCGTGTTGGTTTTCTCCCGCATGTGAGAACGGGCGACGTTCGAAAAATTGCCGTAGGCAATATTCTTAAGACACCCCGTGACACCGGCCGCCTGATGCTCCTTCATGTTTGGCACGTTGATGATTTTCGTGAAGCGTTCGGTTACCAGACGAACCAGATTCGAGCGGGTGTCGTCTTCTCCAAAGAAGTTCACCTCCACATACGTACGCGGGTCGTATCCGAGGATTGAGCCTCGCGGGGTCTCGACGGCAACAATGTGGACTCCTTCCGGCACGTACCGTTCGTAGTGGACGCTCAGGAGCTGATCGAGGAACCGCTCGTAGATGTAAATCTGGCCCGGCTTAAGCCCAACCTTGATCAGGTTGTCGACGATTCCGCCCACAAGCTCCGGAGTGGACATGATCCGCGGGGCACCCGAGCAATTCACCTTGATGCCCACCACGTCACTGGGTGAAAAGAAGCTAGCCCATGCGTTCGTGTCGCTCTTCGCGCCGGAAAGCGATCGCATGCCTTCGGAAAGCATACGGTTGACTACGGCCTTGTCGACGTGTTCCGTTCCTTCATCGATCACTGCATTGGAATGAACACGCGTCACGATGCCCCGGTGGACTCCGGGCATTCCCAGAGGGGTCGCGGGCGTAGCTTGGTAAGGGCTGACCACACGATAAGACGGCAGACCATCAGAGGCCAGCGCCAAAGCCGGCGAGGCAGCGATTTGGATAAAGGTCCGGCGGTCCAAGTTCAAAAGTAAAACTTCGCAACTACCTGCATGCTGCGCTCGCCCGTAGTGCTGGATATTTCGCCGAACACGGCGGAGGTGATAGTCTGCGAAATCGGGCTGTTGAAAATCGGCGTGTTGGTCAGGTTGAATGCCTCGCCGCGCAGCTCAAACCATTTCCTTTCGGTAACAGGGAAGCGCTTCGAGAGCGACAGATTGAAGATGGTCGCACCCGGGCCTCGCGTGACTCCCGGAGCCGAATTGCCGAAGGTAAACGCCAGGGGCTGCTGGTAAGCGGACCCGTCCAGCCAATGGTTGCCCGGACCGACGAGGTGCGAATCGTTGGGTGTGCCGATGACGTTTACCCGCGCGCTGCGGGCCAACGTGCCGGAGCGATCGGTGGCTTTGATGGTAAGCGGGAAACCGGTGTGTGCAGTGAAATTTCCACCCATCTGCCAGCCGCCGATCGCATAATCCAGGGGGCGATTCCAGTTCGAGCCGAACTTCTTGCCCCTGCCGAATGGAAGTTCGTAGTAGTATGACGCAACAAAGCTGTGTTTGAGGTCGAAGTACGCCGGGCTCCACTCCGCGCGGCGATCGTAGAGATTCTGCATGTAGGCCGATTGAGATCCTGACTGACCGCCATCGCCGTAATATCCAATCGAATCGGACATGCCGCGCGCAAACGTGTAGGAAATCTGATATTCGATCCCGGAGCTGAAACGCTTGTGGAGCGAAGCCTGCAATGCATTGTACTTCTGGTTCGCTCCGGACTGTGTGCCGGAAATTTGCGTAATCGCATTGGGTCCTGTCACCAACGCCGGATTTCCAGCCAGGTATGGGCTAGGAAAGACCTGGCCGTTTATTAGCTGTTTCTGGAAGAAAGGCATCGCGGCGATCAGATGCGTGCCATGCTGTCCGACGTATGCGAGGCTCAACACATTGTTCGCCGGGAGCTGATTTTCTAGCGTCAGGTTCCACTGTTGCACTTCAGAGGGCCGCACATTCGGATCCCACAGGCGGATATTCGCGCCCTTGTAAGGATCTTTTGGATTGAGGCCGCTCAGCCCCTGATCGAGATTGGTGAGGGGTAGATTGCCCAGACTGCTTTGATAGACCGTCTCGAACTCAGCCTCAAACGGAGGGTTCAGAGGCAAGCGCAGGTTCGTTCCGGTGCCTTCCATGAACGAAGAGATGGTGTAAGCGCCACGCACCACCAGCTTCTTATTAGATATGGCGGGCGTCCAGGCGAAGCCCAGCCTCGGCTGGAAATCCTTTTTGTAGGGATTGTAGAGAGCGCGGCTGTCGCCATCCTTGCCGGCCAACTCGAGCTGCCCGCTAAAGAGGCCAAAATTCGCCTGCCGGTCTTTCACCTCCACCAGCGGCGTGTGATATTCCCAGCGCAAGCCGATATTCAGCGTCAGCGTGTCGGTGACCCGCCAGTCGTCCTGAGCGTACAAACCGATGATGCTTTTCCTCTGGCCCCAAGTGCCGGAGCTGAGCCCGCGGCCCAGATCGTTCGGCAAACCGAGTACGAAGTCCGCTTCGGGAAACGCCTTCGAAGAGGGCGACGCGAAGTTCGGTCCCTGCGAATACTGGCCGTTGAAGTTGATGAACCCGGTGCGCCCATTGTTGCCGGCGTAGAACACGTTGGCCTGCTGCCGCAGGAACTGGCCACCGGTCTTGAGCATGTGCCGGCCGTGTACGATAGTGAGGTTGTCGGCGTAGTGCCAGGTTGTGTTGGCGAATAATTGCTGCGTGCCGATGTTGGCGTTGCCAATGTTGTTCAAGTAGGTGAAACCCTGCAACGAGAGCAGACCCGCTCCCGCGGCCGCAATACCAAGTTTCTGCCCGATATCGCCGAGTCCCTTGTCGGCGCCGCCGTTATTCCGGGTGATGATGTTGACGCCGGCGCGGGCCTCATTCACCAGGGTTGGACTGATGGTCCGCGTCCAATTGAGTACGCCATTCTCAAACGGGGCGGTGTCGAAACTGTTGTATGTCAACGGAAAAGAATTAATGGCCGGAGTGTCCTGCCGGCCATTGGAATAGCGGCCAGAGAAGTCGTCCTTCGCGGTGATCTTCCAGTCCAGCTTGAAATCCCCCTGATCGGAATTCACAAACGACGATGTGGAATTAAAATAGTTGTTCCGTAACGCGGTGCTGACCGGAAGCGGATAAAGCGTCGTGTCGCTGAACAGGCTCCTGATCGATTTGCTAAAGAGCGACACCGGGATCTGGTTGTTGGGAAACGGAGCGCGGTTGCCATTCGCGTCGGTCGAAAACGGATTGTAAAGCTGGATGCCGCCGTTGGCCGGGTCGAGCAGCCGCGAAAAGTCGCCGCCTCGCATATCGGCCGGCAATACGGTAAAGCTCGCGGGCGATCCCGGACTGTCCTTCCGCAATCCCTGATAGTCGGCGAAGAAGAACAACTTGTTCTTGAAGATCGGACCGCCGATCGTTCCTCCGAACTGGTTCCAACGGAGCGGAGTGCGCGGAATCACGGGGTTGGTATGCCAGTTGTTACCCCAGTTATTGGCGTTCAGTTTGTCGTTGCGCAGATCCTCGAACAAGTTGCCATGAAACTGGTTTGTTCCGGACTTGATGACCACGTTGATAACCCCGCCCTGGAAATTACCGAACTCCGCCGAAGCGTTGTTGGTGATCATGCGGAATTCCTGGATCGCGTCCAGGTTCGGTTGATAGGCTGTCTGGTTTTCCGTGGTCAGGTTGTTGTCGATTCCATCGAGCAGAAAATTGTTGGCCTCCTCGCGGTTCCCGTTGACATAAGGCCGCCCATTGCCCTGGCTGCGGATTCCATTGTTCATCGTGGCGGGATTCGGCGTCACCACACCGGGAGCGAGCAATGTCAACGCTATTGGGTTGCGGCTGATCAGCGCGGTGTGATTGATGGTCTCGGGGTTGATCTGCGTTCCCACTTGGGTGGTGTCCGTCTGCAGCAACGCCGCCTCTCCACTCACGGAAACGCTCTCGGTGACAACGCCCAGTTGCATCGGTACGTCCAGACGCGCGCGCTGATTGACGTCTAGGTGCAGCGAGGATTGGACGAACGTTTTGAAGCCGGGCGACTCCACTCTCAACTCATACTCGCCCGCCGGGATGCGCGGAAATGCGTAAATACCGTCCTCGTTCGTCTTGGTGGGCCATTCGGTGCCGCGTTCCTTGTCTTTGGCGGTGACCGCCGCATTGGCGACGGAACTACCCGAAGGGTCGGTAACACGGCCGGTAATTCCAGCGCTCACCTCTTGGGCCAAAATCGGCAGCGTCGTAAGAGCGAGACAAACCAAAACCAGCAACAAACGTAGGTACGAATTCATATGCAAGACTCCTTCAGTGGATTGTGAACTCTTCCCGGTCCAAAGTCAACGGATTGTAACGGACGCGTGTTAAGGCCGTAACATTCATGCACGGGCTACTCCGGTTGGACTCAGAGGCGCGCAGATGTCCGCTGCGAATGCCGCTCTTCGTTCGTGACGTCCACTTCCGAGTGGCCGATGATCCGAGCGGGATGGTCTTCGGGGTAAATGGCGCAGCGATTCTCCTCGCGTGCGCGAAGCGCCGCGCTGTTCTATCAGAAAATCGAGTGGGTTTGTCAATGCTCCGTGCTGTCCGTTTGTGGGATTGGGTTTGTTTGGTAATTTCACTATTTGCGGTAGTTTTCGGGTTCCGCATGCCGGTAAGATTGCGTCTCTCATCAATTACAGAATAGTCCTCGGATGGTGGTGAGCCGGGAGGCCGGAATGGCCAAGTTGTTGTTGGATAAGTGAAACAAATATTTTGGAGTTGTGTGAACGCCATCCAAAGTGTTTCAGGACACGTGCGGGGATGGTGAGTTCTATCCGGCACGGTGCGGCTTCTGTAGCAGCGGAGCCAGCACGCTCCTTTCAGATCGACGTATTTGGCGACACGGCAAAGTTGGCGACGAGGGACGGTGCGGCCTGACCTGACAATGTTGCGCTATGTGCAACCGAACGCTTCTTGGGTTTATTTCGTTTTCCCGAGTTCGCGCGAGAGTTGGATGTACTCTGCAACCAGAGCGTCCAATTCTTTTCGGCTGGTTTCGCTTGACGCTCCGCCGTTGTCTAGTTGATTGATGCTCCTTGCAACCGTGTCCATGCGAGCGAAAGTTTGGCCGTAGGCCTGATAGTTGCTCTGCGTGATGGCACAAGCGTTATAGGAGTTGACCAGCCACTTCCGAATTTCGTTGCCTTGCTGAAGCGCCTCTGAAAGTTGTTGGAGTTGCTTGGGGACCAGCTCGCCACCCAACTTGATCTTGTCCGCCGCGCTGGCCTCCAGTTTGAGGGAGTAGGTCCAATACTGCGTTTGAAATTGGGTTGCATCGACAAGCTGGTGCGGGCCATCGGAGCACTGGACTACGCCTTGGCGTGGATGCGGGCGAAACATCCACACGATGACGATCACTGCGAGCGCCACGATCAGAATCACGAGAACGGACTGCATGCCTCGCCCGGGCTTGGTGACAGACCGCTTCATTGTTTCCTCTTTAAGTCTGCGAGCGCCGCGGCATATGCGCGGGCCTCTGGTGATTGCGCGCCGAGTCGCTTTTCGGCATTTGAATAGGCCCTTTGCAGGTAGCGCCGGGCTCCCACCAGATCCCCCTTGGCCTGCAGGATCTGTCCCAGGTTGGCGGCGAGAATTGCGACCTTGGCGTGGTCGGGGCCATAGGCCTTCTCATCGATGGCCAGAGCGCGCTCGGTGTAGCGCTGGGCTCCCTCCAGATCCCCCTTGGCCTGCAGAATTGTGCCTAGGTTGCCGGCGCGAATTGCCACATTGGGGTGGTCGGGGCCGTAGACC
>CATPCJ010000228.1 GCA_955652915.1 uncultured Bryobacteraceae bacterium | reverse complement strand
ACTGCGCATTGCGGCAGACCCTAAAGGAAGGCCGTGGTTGGTGGAATTTAAGGTCGTCCCGAAGCTTGAGATGTTGACGTGATTCAATATGTTGTTTGCGTCGAACCTGAATTCCAGGTTGCGGCGCTCCCCCAAACCGAAGCCTCGGCCGAAGGAAGCGTTTAGAGTTACCGAGCCCGGGCCTGGGATAGTGTTGCGGCCGGCATCGCCGAATTGGCCGGCCAGCGGAAGAATGAACGCTGCCGTATTAAAGAAGCCAGTGCCCGCGCCGATCGGCAATCCGGTGGCATCGGGGCGCGTCGTACCGTTGGCGCCGGTGCCGGCGGAGTCGGATAAGTTCCCGGCGACTCTGGGACTGAAGGGCGAACCCGTTTGCGCGTGGATTCCACCATTGAGCGTCCAATCTTCAAGCAGCTTCGTCGCCAGCACGCGATGAGAAAGCCAACGGCTGTTATGGCCGAATGGCGACGTGAGCAAATAATTCGCGTTCAGCACGTGCCGGTGATCGAAGTTCGATAAACTCCGCTCGGCGCGGATGTCCTGATCGTTCTGCGCCAACCCACCGCCGAACGTGGCGGCGTCGTCGATGGATTTTGCAAAAACATAATCGATGCCAAACGACGCCCCGCGGCTGAAGCGCCGGTTTAATGAGACCCTTCCGGAATGATAGATGGAATTGGCGTCGGAAGTCTCAAACGTGAAGCCGGTGGCGTTGCCGATCTGGCGGCGTTCTTCTGAAGTCAGCGGTGAACCTGGGGCGGCGCGATTCGGAAGCCGGAGCGTATCCAAACGCGTGCCCTTGGTGGCCAGATAACTCACCTGCAGAACCAACCTGTACGGCAGTTCGTGCTGTATCGAAAAGTTCCAAGTTTGCGCGTACGGCACTCGATAAAAACGGTCGACGGCAAAGGTATTCGTGATCGTTTTGCCCGGAGGCGTGACGGTGAAACCGCTCGCCAGGGTGAGCACGGCGGCCGAGCTGGTGATGACGGAATTGGTGTTGGCGAAGGGCGGCTGAGCCGACAGATTCCGGGAAAATCCGTTGTATGCCGCGCCGTTGTAATACAGGCCGTAACCCGCGCGGACCACGGTCTTCCCCTTGGGCCACGGCCTCCAGGCGACGCCCAGGCGCGGCGCAAAATTGTTACGATCGGCATTCACCAGGCCGGCGGGAAAATCGCCCGTGTATGGTCCAGCTTGTCCCGGAATTACCTGCGCGACGGCGGTGAAGTAGCGAGCAATGTCGAGGTTCGCTTCCCGGCCATACAACTCGGACGGGACCCCGTAGTATTCATAGCGCAGCCCGAAATTGACAGAAAAGTTTGGCAGCATGCGCCAATCGTCCTGCCCGAAGAACGAATAATTCGTGGTGCGGAAATACGTGCTCGTATCGCCGTAGCGTATCGAACTGGAATTCGGAAGGCCCAGCAGAAAGTCGGCCAGATCGTAGCCGGTCGCGGCCAGTGGCTGCCCCTTGGCATCGAATCCGCTGGTGGCAAGACCGGAGAAACTGAAAGCGCCGCGGCCGTTTGCATCCGTCTTCACGTTGTTTTGGTTTCGTTGGAATAATGCGCCGGCGCTAAGCGTGTGTTTGGCGCGCATCCACGTGAACACTTCGTTGAGGCCCACGCTCTGGATACGGGTGAACGACGCGCTGCCGTCAGTGAGGCCGGCGAAGTTCGTAAAGCTCAAGTTGGGCGGCCCGAAGTTCAAGGGATTGGTACTGGCGCCCAGAATGCCCAGCGCGGCGGCTACATCGGCTCCATTCGCAAAAAACGGCAAGGTGTCATTTCGATTCCGGTTGAAGCTGACACTCGCCATGTTGAAGATTCGGGGAGCGAATAAATGCATCCAATTCAAGCTGGTGTTGTAGCCGCTGCCGTTGCCGCTATCCAGGAAGCCGAAGATCTGCGGCGTGACGCTGGAGCGATTCTGATACTGGAAGTTAAGCGCCAGCCGGTCTTTTTGCCCAATACTTTGCCCCAACCGCAGGCCGGCGCTTTGACTATTGTTCGGCACCACGTCAGTGAACTGGAAATTCTGAGCGCTGCACCCGCCCTGATTGCTCGCGGCACAAGAGCCGGTCTGGTTGGGCTTCGGAAAGTAATTCAGCAGCCCTAGCGCGACGGGGTTGATCGATCCGGTGGGGATACGGCCACCCGGGAAAGGAGCGTGAGTGGTGGGGTCGTAGACCACGCGATTGGAAAGCGAAAAATCACCGGCACGTTCGAGTAGAGTGGGCACGGTCCCGATCTGCGTCCGCAAATTGTCCGAGCGGTTGCCGGTGTAGTTGAAGTTGAAAGTTGTTTTGTCGAAGCGGAACAGTTTCGGAAACATCAACGGTCCGCCGATCTGAACGCTGTATCGCTCCTGCGCGTAGGAAGGCTTCGCCACTTCCTGGCCATTTACGGCAAAGGGACGCGCGTCGAAAACAGAATTGTGGAGAACCACGTTCACCATGCCATGGATACCCTGTTGACCACGATTCCGGCGATTGCCAAGAGCGCCGATATCAGTACGATTCCGGTCGCGAGCCTGTTGGGGGTTTCCGGTACGGTCGCGGCCGGGTCCACGGGGACCGCCAAATCCTCCGCCGGGGCCGCCGCCTCCACGGCCACCAAAACCACCGCCCCCAAATCCTCCGCCACCCGGGCCGCCGCCACCGCCAAAGCCGCCGGGCCCGCCGCCAGCTCCAAAGCCTGGCGCGCCGCCCTGGCCGCCCGGACCATTGCCATCCTGTCCACCGGGATTATCGCCAAACCCGCCCGGACCACGCCCAAAACCGGGACCGAAGTCGCCACCTGGATCTCCGCCGACCTGTTGCAACCCGCGACTCAAGGTTCCATTCAAAAGAAACGATTCATTAGCGCTATCGCTTTGTACACCAGTGGGAATTTCCGGTTGAGCCGAGGCGCCGCCGCTGTCCTGGCCTTCGATTTGATTGGTCAACTCCGTCGGGGCCGAAGCCTGCTGGTTACCCGGCCGGCCACGTTGTTGACCCGGTTGTGTCCCGCGCGCTGGAGTGGCCGGCGCTCCGGTCGGTGGACCACGGCGGGCAAGTTGAGGCGCAGCTTGACCCTCGGCGCCGGGTGGCCGCGACCCGCCTTGCCGGGGAGCCTGTTGAGATGGCGCCGCAGCCGCGGCAGCCGGAGCCGATAAACCCTTCAGCGCGAGATTCCATTCCAGATTCACAGCGCCAGGGAATTGCACTTCCTTTTTTGCAGTTTCAAACCGGAACATTTCTACTTCAAAGGCCCAGACGCCGTTGCTGAGACCGTCCAGCTTATATTGACCCTGATCGTCCGTGATCGTGACCAGAGTCTTGTCGCCTGACGTGGCCTTAACCGTCGCTCCCGGCACCGGAACTCCGCTGGCCCGGACGATGCCGGTTTGGGCATTTCCCGGCTGGGCATTTATGGACGAGAGCGTTCCGATAGCAATCGAGAGCAGCGGGAGAAACGATTTGAGAGTTGTCATTCAGGTATCCGAAGGCCCACTACTGCTATTGCTGGATTCGGCGGAACCGAGGGCAAAGTTCCATAATTATGGCTTCGTTTTCCACCACCACAAGCCCGTCAGCGTCTTCTGCACGGGCCAGGTTTGATTCAGCGTGTCCCCCTCGAATAGCTCGCCGTTCTTCATTACGTAACGAATTGTATTGGTGTTGTGGATATCCTGCAGTGGATCTTTATTGAGCACGATCAGATCGGCCATTTTGCCGGGCTCAATGCTGCCCAGATCCTGGCCATAGCCAATGGCCTCGGCGCCATGAATCGTGGCGGCGCGTAGAACTTCGAAATTACTCAAGCCGCCGCTCTGCAGCGCCCACATCTCCCAATGGCACTGGATTCCCTGGATCTGGCCGTGACCGCCAATCACCACTTTGCCTCCCGCCCGCACGATTTTTGCGGCCGAGGCAGCGAGCTTCGGAAACACTTGCTCTTCTTTACGGAACCAGGGACGCCGCTCGGTCTTGGTGTCCAGCACGTTGTGCGGGAAGAATCGCTGCAGCTTCGCGTCGTCATGGACTTCCGTGGTCTCGTAGAAGTAATTCTCCGCCCAAGGGCCGCCATAGGCGACCAGCAGCGTGGGAGTGTAGGTGATCCCGGACTTGACGAAGGTGTTAACCACATCGGCATAAAGGGGGACGATGGGAAGAGCGTGTTCGTTACCGCTCATCCCGTCAATTGCGTGGGTTAAATCGAGTTTCAGGTCCAAAGCGCCCTCGGTGGTGGGCATCAACTGATTCTCCTTGCACGCCTGCACCACCCATTCGCGCTGCTTGCGATTTCCCACCGTGTACGATTTCACGGTATTCGTCCGGTAATATTTCTTGTAGCGCGTAATCACGGCAAGCGTGTCTTCATACGATTGAAAATCGTTGCTCGAAAAAATGCCCGGGCCGGTGGAATAGGCGCGCGGCCCCAGGATGTCGCCGGTGTCCACCAGGTCCTGATAGGCGAACATGTCGTTGGTGCCGGTCTGCGGATCGCGGCCCGTGGTGACTCCGTAGGCCAGGTTCGCCAGCAGCGGCCAAGCCTGCATGTCCAGAACGCCACGTTTGATTTCCGTCCAGTGCGCGTGTACGTCCACAATGCCCGGCATGATGGTGGCGCCTTTGAGATCGACGATCTTTGCGCCGGCGGGCACGGGAACCGCTCCACGTTTGCCTACGGCGGCGATGCGATTATCGGTCACCACGATGTCAGAGTCAGGGATCACTTCCTCGCCGCGCATGGTAATGACCTTCGCGCCGCGCAATACCACGGTACCGGTAGGCTTATGGCGCGGAACCTCAATATCCACGGCGATTTCTTCGTACTTCGGTTTTTTGTCGCCGGCTGGCTTCGTTTCCGCTGTTTTGTCTGTTTTGTCCTCTTGATCCCCGGCCGCGGGTGTGTCGAATGAGACAGTTGCAACGGGTTGACGGAAGAACGACGACCCCAGCGACCACGTGATGGTCTTGCCATCGTCGGCCCAAGCGAACGAATCCGCGCCGACATCGGTGAGTTTCTTCAGAGGCACGGAAGGCGAACTGACGTTCACGGTCGGCCCTTCTCCACCGGTAATTGGAACGTCCAGCAGGTATAACTGATCGTTCACCAACGCCAGGGCTTGTTTCCCATTCGGGCTGATGCGCACATCGCGCGCCGGCGGCGGTTGCGGAGCATTGGTGAGATTCTTGCCCACCACCTTCAAGTGCGTCCGGCGATCGGTGCCGTCGAAGCGGAAAGACTGCAGACCCTGGCCGGAGTAAACATAAACCCGATCGTTATCGTGTGTAAAATGCGGCTTGCCGACCCCGCGCGCCGGTACGATCAACTGCGGTTCCCCGCCGTCCTTTGAAATCCAAACAACGTCGAGGCCGGATTGTCCACCGAACCCGCCCTGAGCTTCCTCGCGATCTCGGGTGGAGCCTCGCAATGCGACCACTCGTTGTCCATCCGGAGTCCACGCCGGGTCCTGATAGTAGCCGGGAATTGTGGTGAGCTGTTGCGGCTGGGACTGGCCGCCGGTCCGCAGTTTCCAGATGTGGCCGCCCTGCTCGGACCAGGTGACGTAAGCGATCCATTGGCCGTCCTGCGAATAAGCCGGCTCGTATTCGCGGGCATCGCCGGAAGTAAGCCTGGAAGCTTTCCCGCCGGGAATGGCGAGCCCGTACAAATGAGTGAGCGATGAGAATGCCAGCGTCTTTCCATCGGGGGACTGCATCGGGGCCTGTATCAGACGCGCGTGGACCGGACCTTCCTCCACTCTCGATTCGAACTTCAATTGCGGCCCCAGGTCGAGCGAGACGTCGGCTTTGAAAGGAATGACGGACGATTCGCCGGTCGCCACCTGCACGCGATTGATCTTGCCGCCGTAAAATACGACCAATTCCTTACCGTCGGGCATGAAAGCGTAACCGGGAAGCACGTCGCGGGTGGCTCGCGATTCCTGGTCGTCGCGCTGGACCGGATATTTCAGCCAACGGTCCGCGCCGGTGTTCAGATCGCGAATTCGCAATCCGCTTTCGGCGTCCAAGCGAGTGCCATATACAAGCTGTTTGCCATCGGGCGAGAGCACCGGGCGAAACGCGCTGCCCGGCGCCGACGTAATGACGTCCTCATCGCCGGTGGTACGGTCGCGCCGGACAATCTGCCACAGTGGAAACGTGACGTTGTAGCTGAAACCGCTGGTGCGCCGCGCGAAATAAAAATACTTGCCGTCGGGCGAGGCTATCGCCCCCATGAAGTTGAGACGCTGTTGCGGCGTGGTGGCGGGAGTCGGCGAAGATTTCGTGACCTGCACGCCCGAGCCCCCATGGATGTTGTACATCCAGATTTCGTGCGTTCCCAAACCTTCCGGACTGCGCGAAACCAGCACATATTCACCGTCGGGCGTCCAACTGGGCGAGATGAAATCGCCCTGCTTGTCCTTGCTGAGTTGTTTCGCATCGGACCCATCCGCATTCGCGATCCACAGATTGTCCGAGCCGTCGCGGTCGCTGGTGAAAGCGATCAGCTTGCCATCCGGCGAGAAAACGGGCTGGCTATCGAACGGGAGACCGCTGGTTATTCGCTTGGCTTGGCCCCCTTGGACGGGCAAAGTGTAGAGGTCGCCCAGCAAGTCGAAGAGAACGGATTTGCCGTCGGGAGCGACACTGAGCGACAACCAAGTACCTTCGTCAACCGTGAATTCGATCTTGCGCTCCGGCTTCAGGGGCAGGCTGGGCTTGCGTTCGGGTTTCTTGTCTTGGGCTACCAGAAAAACAACTACTAAGACTCCGGTGAATAATCTCCGCATGGAGAAGATTATGTCAGATAGTTGAACCAGACACTCCCTGACGGTCGTGGTTCTGAAAGCAAACGGAAGCAAGCGTTCGGAAGGCGTCCTACAAATCGCGGTATCGCACCAGCTTCACACCCGAATCCTCGAGCGCTTTGCGAACTTCCGGGTCCACCAGCGCATGCAGTTCCCGCAGTCGGCTTTCCTTCAGACGTGTGCGGGAGCCACGTAACTCGCCGGTGCAAAATCCCGGATGACACATAAATTCAGTCGTGCCTTCCGGCAGGCTTCGAAGCATTTTCGCTAGCTCAGCGGCATCGTAGCGGCCGGTGACCTGGAAGCCCGCGAAGTGATCCGTAGTGCGGCAATGGTGCCTGGCCAACTTCTGGTGAAAGCGGCCGCGGACGAATCCGAAACTCTTGCTCGCCAGTCGCGTCTTCCACGAGATGCCGCTCGAGGTCAGCGGCAAATCGAACGGACGCCGTACCCATGGAATGTGGAATTCTTCGGAGATGCGGGCCACCACATCCAGGACCGGCGGTAGCAAATGAGTGTGTTTATGCGTGTCGAGATGCGTCGGTTGAAGGCCCGCTTCCAGAATTCGGTGAACCTGCCCGATCAGCTTTTCACGAATCGGCATGCGGCGCATTCCAAGGGCCCGCAGCAGCTCCGAAACACTGGCGGGATAGCCGGGACTGCCCACCAGCACCAGATGAATCCCGATATCCAACTCCGGATTCTCACGCGCCAGCGTCACAGCGTGGTCGAAGGCGGCGCCGGTGGCCATCAAAGTTGTCGCGGTGAGTATCCCTTTGCGATGGGCATGCACGATGCCTTCATTGACGTCGCGGGTGAAGCCGAAATCATCGGCGTTCGTGATCAGGAGTTTCAAAACAGGCTGAGCTTGATGCGCAGGAACTTCTTTGGATTGGCGCGGAAATCTTTCATCAGCAGATGCATTTCCCGCGTGGCGCCATTCAAATTGTCATAGAGTTGCTGGTTGACCAGCAACTGCCCGATGGTCCCTTGCCCCGAATTGACTTTGTCGATCATCAGGTCGATTTTTGCGAGTGAATCCGATACCTGCTTGTGCAGTTCATCGCTCTTCAGAAGTTTGCCGGCGGTACCCTTTCCGGCATTGATATCTTCCACGATTTTGTGGAAGTCCGCGACGGTCTTCTGCAACTCGTCATAAACGGCGCGATCCTTGAGAAACAGCCCGGCCGTACCTTTGCCTTCCTGCAGGCCCTGCATAAGGTTGTCCAGGCGGCCCAAGGTCGTGCGGAAATTGTTGTACAATTCGGGGCTGTAAATCAGCTTGCCCAGTGTTCCCTTGTCGGTGTTCAGCGCGTCCGCCAATAGCCTGGCTTGATCGACGATGCCGAGAATGTGGTTATAGAGCGTTTCATCCACCAGCAGTTTGCCGATGCTGCCTTTGCCGGATTCAACGATGCCGACAACGTTGTCGATCCTGGCGACGATCTTGTCCACCCGTTCCACCGTGCCTTGCAAAGACGTCAGCACGGCATAACCCTGCTGCACAACGTCATCAAATTCAGCGGTGTTGAGGCTCTGAATCTCCTGTCCGGAGCGGACCACGGCCTCGCTCTTGCCTTCTTTGATGTTGATGTACTTCGTGCCCAGCACGTTTGCCGCGCTGATGGAGGCCATTGAATCCAGGGGAATCGACTTCAAGGTGTGTTCCGGCATTTCCATTTCAATCTTGACAATGCGGCGAGGCTCTTTAGAACCGGATAGCGAGATGGCCTTCACTTTTCCGACAGGAATGCCGTTCAAGTTGACTGGGGCGCCGACGGCAAGCGCCGCGGCATCGCTCATAAATGTAAAGATCACCGCTTTGGATTCGAAAATGTTGACATGGCCAGTGATCAGAAAAATGAGGGTCGTAAGGATGACCATGGCGATGATGGCCAGTATCCCCACTCTAAGCCGCGCCCACTTGGCCTTTTGCTGAATCGCCATAAGTTAATAGTGCTTCGGCACAAATTTGGAAATGTAGGAGTCCGTGGACGCCTCGAGCTCCATCTGGGTGCCCTCGAACACAAGCCGCCCTTCTTTCATGACCATAAAAATAGTATGGGTTGGATTCGATTCGTTGCCGTTTCCGCCCCCGTTGCCGGAAACCGGCTCCAAATGTCCATTGGTGCGATTGTATCGAAAATTGGCCATGAGTTGCCCATCCTGATAACGTTGCGTGACGATCAGGTTAGCCGCGTTCTGTGAATCGCGTTCCTTGGCGATCAGAGCCATGATGGTGTTGGCGGTAATCGGATCGAGACCCGCGGTCGGTGAATCGTATAAGACCAGCGGCGGCTCCGTAATTACAGCGCGCGCGATGCCCACACGCCGCCGCATTCCGCCGGACAGCTCGCTTGGAAATTTGTCCACGGTCTGCTCCAGTTCGACGAAGCGTAGCGCATCCACTACCTTGGTTCCCACGTGATCCATCGAAATCGCGTCTGTGTTGCGATTTAGCAGCGGATATGCGACGTTTTCTCCAACCGTAATCGAATCGAACAACCCGCCCTCCTGAAACAAGACGCCAACGCGGCTGCGGATCGCAAAGAGCTCTTTCTCTTTCAGGTCGTTGATTTGGCGTCCGAACAGCAGGATGCGGCCCGAATCCGGGCGTATTAGACCAAGGGCGGCCTTGAGCAGCGTTGTCTTCCCGCTGCCCGCGGCGCCCAATATAACCCGGGTTTCCCCTGCCCGCATTTCAAACGAGATTCCTTCCAACGCCGTTACGTCGTCGAAATGGAGACCGACATTGTCGAAGAGCAAGAGGCTTTCGGTATCGATCTTGGGCTCGGCGGCTGTCATCTGGTTCTAGTTCAGGTTCACGAAGATTCGAGTTAACAGCGCGGTAAGAACGAATACCCAGACGGACGCGACGACCACGGCCTGGGTTGTGGCGCGTCCCACGCCTTGCGTTCCGCCCGTGGTCCGGAGGCCATAGAAGCAACCGACCAGCGAGATCACGAATGCAAAGACGAACGGCTTGAGCAGTCCCTGGACGATATCGTTGTACTCCAGCGCTTGATAGGCGGAGGTCCAATACTGGGAGGCGGTGAGCCCAAGCGACAAGCGCGCGATTACGAAGCCGCCGAATATTCCGACAAAATCGGAAACGATGGTCAACATCGGCAGCGTTACGCACATGGCGATCATGCGCGGCGTCACCAGCTTCTGAATAGGGTCCGTGCCGAGCGCCCGCATGGCGTCGATTTGCTCGGTAACTTTCATGGAGCCGAGCTCGCTGGCGATTCCCGAAGCATTGCGGCCAGCCACCAGAATCGCGGTCAGGACTGGGCCAAGCTCGCGCACCAGAGTGATGGCGACGATCTGGCCAACCTGTCCGGTGGCGCCGTATTGCGCCAGCGCGCGCGACATCTGCATGGTGATGACCAAACCGCTGAAAAATCCGGTCAGAATAACAATGGATAGGCTGCCGACACCGATAATATCCATCTGCAAAAAGATGTCGTCGGCGTAATGAGGCGGGCGGAAAACATTGCGAACGGCCCGCCCGGCCAGGATAATAAAATCTTGTAGTGCGGCGATGGGCGGCGTTAGGAAATCGCGCAAACCGGCTTCCCCATGAACCCGATGCTACCATACAAAGTGTTGTTTTTCGCTTGGAGGCGGCGCGCTGGTAACACCGCGATTTTGACGCCGGATAGAACCCCGATGAGGGCAGGATTTTCACTGACCTGTCTGGTCTTAACCCTTCTCGCGGCGATGCCCGCCCTATCCGATGTGCGCGTCTGGCAGGATAGCCAGACACTGCCCACCTACGAAGAAACACTACCGGAGTCGACCCCTCCTTTCTCCGTCTATTCGCCCGGCGAGCCTACTGTGTATCCGTACACGATGCGCACCGGATTCACGAAGAAGCGGATCGACCATGGCTGGCGAAGACTGAATCTGGAAAACGAATACCTTAGCTGTAGCGTATTGCCGGATCTGGGCGGCCGCTTGTACTCCTGTAAGGACAAACTGAGCGGTCTGGAGATGTTCCATCTGAATCCTTCCATCAAAAAGGGATTCGCGGGACTTCGTGGAGCCTGGATCTCCGCCGGCCTCGAGATGAATTTTCCGTTTGGACATACCTGGATTGCGGTTTCGCCGGTGGACTTCGCCACCGCGCAAAACGCCGATGGCAGCGCCTCCATTTGGGTAGGAAACATCGATCGCGTGTACGGCATGCAATGGCGTGTGGAATTCGTTTTGCGCCCTGGTTCCACGGTACTGGAGCAGAACGTGGTTCTGGAAAATCGAAGCGCCATACGGCATCGATACTACTGGTGGAGCGACGCTGGGATCAACCGGATAGAAGACAAGACGCGCTTCATCTATCCGGCAAATCTCGTGGGGACACACAGCTTGACCGAGATCGATACCTGGCCGGTGAATTCCGCGGGTGTGGACATGAGTGTGATCGGTAATCACAAAGACCAGTTGGCTTTATTCGCACATGGCAGCCACGAGCCATTTATGGCCGTGTACCATCCGAGCTTACGGGCCGGGACAGTTCACTACGCCGACGCTAACGAACTACAGGGGAAAAAGTTGTGGTCCTTCGGCCGCGAGCGCGACCAATGGGCCGCCACCGAATTTTCAGACGACAACCGAAGCTTCATCGAAATGCAGGCGGGCCTGTTCGAAAATCAGGAAACGTTTCGATTTCTCGAGCCCGGCGAGTCCCGGAAATTCAGCGAGTATTGGATGCCGGCCCGCCAATTGGGGGGCGTGTCGCGGGCAAATCTGGAAGGCATTCTGAATCTATCGAGGAGCCCCGGCAGCAATGGAACAATCCAGTTGACGGTAGAGTTTAACGCGAACCACAAAATCGGCGGCGCCAAGGTTAGAGTGATGGACGGCCCTCATGCGGTATTGGACGAGACGGCGAATCTGGATCCTGCTTCCACCTATGTAAAGACGTTGAAAGAACTGCCGGCGCAGTCCCGGTACACTTTTCAGCTCGTGGACGCTGCCGGTAAAGTTCTGCTGAGCCACACTGAGGATCAATATGACGCGTCGCCGGCGAAGGGCATCCAGCTTGGGCCGCAGCCTAAAACCGATTGGTCCACGGAGAATAGAAAGACGCCCGCTGAGTTTTTGAAGCTCGCCGAATATAACGAATTGCAAGGGCGCCTTGGGTTCGCGCGCGACAACTACGAGGAGGCCGGGAAGCGTTTCCCAGACAGTGTTGAGGTAAAGCGCGCGGATGGCCGGTTCGCGCTGGCAGAAAATCGTTTCGAGGCGGCAACTTCGGCATTGGAAGCCGCGAAAGCCGCCGCGGTCGACGATTCGGAGACGCATTATTATCTTGGTGTCGCCTATGCCGCGGTTGGAGACGATACGAAGGCGCGCAAGGAATTCGAAGCCCTTGGGCCGCAACACCCCATGCATGCTGCGGCCGGCGTCGCGCTGGCCGGCGTCTTGGCGCGCGCTCACGACAATACCGGTGCGCTGAAGATCGTCGAGAGCGTTCTGGCTGAGCGGCCGGAAATGATTAGGGCTGGTGCAATGGAAGTCAGCTTGCTCCGCCGCCTCGACCACAAGGAGAAGGCTCAAAAACAGCTCTCCCATTTCCGATCGCTTGATCCCACCGACAACTCGCTCCGCTATGAGCAGACCAGATTGGGCAAGGAGGACGGGCAGCTCTGGACGCACCTGGGCGCTGAACCCGAGCAAGTGCTGAACGTCGCCATCGGCTACATAGATCAGGGGATGTACGAAGATGCGTTGGATCTGCTGTCGCGGAAATACCCGCCGCCCGTCGATATGCTGGCAACCGAACCTGGCGCGGTTCTACCGCAACACCATCCGCTGGTTGGCTATTATCGGGCTTATTGTCTGACGCAGCTCGGACGTCCCGCCACGAAGGAGCTCGAGGAAGCTTCCGGATATTTCACGGAGTACGTATTTCCAAACCGGCCTTCGACGTTTCCGGTGCTCCAATCCGCGCTGAAGCAAAATCCTGCCGATAGCACGGCGCTCTTCTTGCTCGGCGAATTGTATATGGCTGGCGCCGAAGTGGACAAAGCCATCGAGGCTTGGGAGCAGGCCCGCAAAAATGGATTCAAGAGAGCGGAACTTTACCGGGATCTCGGGCGTGCCTTTACCGAGTTAAAGAAGGATACGAAATCGGGGCTCGCTGTTTTTGAGGACGGATTGAAAATTGCGCCGGGCGATCCTGAGATCCAAAAGGGTGTTCAGACTCTGTTCGGACCTGCCCGGAAGTTCAAAAGTCTCGCCGCCTCAAACGCTCCCCCTGACGCAATGATCCTAAACGCGCCTTCGCTGCCGGCGTCGTCATCGCCGCAAGCCAGTGCCAGATACGCGCTGGGACTTGCCGCGGAGGGCAAGCTGGATGAAGCCGCTAAAGTTTTCGACGCTGTGAACTTTCCCGGCGAAAAACAGGATGACATCGTTCGCGAAGCGTATATGGAAATCCAGGTCCAGACTGTCGTGGCAATGGCGCGCAATCGCAGGTGCTCGGAAGCAATCGCGGCTGAGGAAAGGCTGGGCGATGAAAATCCTCTACTGCCTTTCACGTTTCATAGCTTCGGCGGAATCTTGAAGGGTTTGCGCGTGCAGTTCAACCTGGCGACCCTGGAAGTTCTGTGCGGCAACGAAAAAGGAGCGAGGAAGATTTGGAACAAGTTGGCAAAGACGCAAGTCAAAGATGTCGCCAATCCGGAATTTTCGGTTCCATTTGTTGCGGCCGCTACGTTAGGGCAGGAAGCTGAGGCGAAGCCCAGGATGGAGGCGGCTCTGGAGCAGATCAAGGCAGCGCTGGCGGGAAATTCCGATCGCGCAACGCTGTTGTACTCGCAAGGCATGTTGCTCCGCGCGCTGGGCCGTGAAAAGGATGCGCAGAGTTCCTTCGCCGATGTAGTGGGCGCGAGCCCACCGCCGATGATTGGTTACTTGGCCTTGGCGGCGTTACGGCGCCGATAGATCGTTTGCTAACGCGCGCGGTTCTGACCCGCTGAGGCGTGCGGCTCCGTCAGAGCCGCGCGCGTAAGCAAGCGTTACCAGACCAGAAAGGACCTACAGCCTGACAATTTTCGCCGATGCGTGGTTCTTGAATGCGTTGCGTGTATCGACTATCAGCTTGGCGCTCGCAGCGATACCGGCATAATCGAAACTTGCGTGATCGGTTACCACCACCACACAGTCGGCTTCCGCGACCATCGCGCCGCCGTCTTCGGAAAATAACTCGTGTCCATCCAGCCGGATCTTCGGCACGTACGGATCGCTGTAGGTCACCCGCGCGCCGCGTCGTTCCAACAGCAAAATAATATCCAGCGCCGGCGACTCCCGTACATCGTCGATCTCGCGCTTATACGCAACGCCTAGAATATGAATGTGCGATCCCTTGACCGGCTTGCGATGCTCATTCAACGCATTCTGAATCTTGTCCACAACGAAGTGCGGCATTTGCCCATTGATGTAGCCGGCCAATTCAATGAAGCGTGCTTCGATGCCCGCCTGCTTGGTCTTCCACGACAAATAAAACGGATCAATCGGGATGCAGTGACCGCCCAGGCCGGGGCCCGGATAAAAAGGCATGAATCCGAATGGCTTCGTAGCCGCCGCATCGATCACTTCCCACACATTGATGCCCATGCGATCGCACATCAGGGCCATTTCGTTCACCAGGCCGATGTTGATCATGCGGAAAGTATTCTCCAACAACTTCACCATTTCCGCGACGCTGGTGGAGCTGACGGGCACGACATTCTCCAGCGCCTGTGAATAAAACAACGCGCCCAATTTAGTGCAGGCCGGCGTGATTCCGCCAACAACTTTGGGAATGTTCAAGGTATTGAAATTCGGATTGCCGGGATCCACCCGCTCCGGCGAAAAGCATAGGAAGAATTGTTCCCCAACTTTCATCCGCGGCGTCTCCAGCATGGGAAGCACCAGCTCATCGGTTGTTCCCGGATAGGTAGTGGATTCCAAAATGACCAGCTTGCCGGGGCCGAAGTGTTTCGCGGTTTCCTGGCACGCCGAGACGATAAAACTCATGTCCGGATCCTTCGTTTTTCGAAGCGGCGTGGGAACGGCGATATTGATCGTGTCCAGCGTGCCGACAACCGAAAAATCCGTGGTGGCTTGAAACTTTTTCGATTCAACCAGTGGCCGAAGAATGTCTCCCGGAACATCCTGAATGTAGGATTCACCGCGATTCAGTTGTGCGACCTTCGATTCTTGAACATCGATCCCTATCACGGAAAAGCCGGCTTTCGCGAATGCCATCGCCAGCGGAAGTCCCACGTAACCAAGTCCGATGATCCCTACCCTCGCCGTGCGGTTCGTGATTTTTTCCGCGAGAATTTCCGCTACCGTGGCTGCTGAAGTCTGCATAGTTGTCAATCGGAGAGGATCGGCAGCAGTGGCTCGACTTCGCTGGTGGACTTGCTCCCACTCCCGTCCAGATCGAGATAGCGCGTGTCCAGTAAACGCTCCGGCTCTAAATTTCCCATCGCGGATAACAGCGATTCCTTCAAATGTGGATAGTCTTTCTCGATGTCGCTAAATAAGCTTCGAATGGACTTCCGCACGGTGCCCGTGCGCTCGGAGCAGGCGCACGGAATAATGGGAGCGCCCAGAGATTCCGCGAAACGGCTGGTGATGTTTTCACCAACGAAAACCAGTGGACGGATCAACCGGAATTCCTTAGCGCGCGAATAAGTAATCGCGGGTAGAGCGCTCACGCGGCCAGTGAACATGGCGTTGCGCAAGAACGATTCGCAGAAATCATCGGCGGTGTGGCCGAACGCGATCACGTTAGCGCGCAACCCCCGGGCTATTTCGTAAACGGCGCGGCGGCGAAAGCGACTGCAAAGATCGCAACCGTGCGTGGGCTGTTCTTCCAGCAGACGAAACGAAGGCCCGTCGCGATAACACGTCCAATCGATGCCGCGCTGTTTTAGATACTCACCGAGCGGATCTATCGGCCGCTTGAATTTGCCCTGCTCCACGGTAAACGCGCAAACGGAAAAATCCACCGGCGCCCGCTTCTGCAACATCAGCAGCGCTTCCAGCAAAGTGAGTGAATCTTTGCCGCCGGACAGTGCGACCGCCACGCGATCGCCGTCGCGGATCATCTTGAAGCGCCCGACCGCTTCCCCAACTTTGCGCAAAAGTATTTTGTCGAGGTCCAAGCTTCAATTATGACATCGCACGCGGATTATTCCTCATCCCCGGCAAGTTTCGTCAAAACTGAAAAGTCTTCCAACGTAGTCGTATCGCCCTTCACCTCGCCGTTCGTCGCCAGTTCCCGCAGCAGACGCCGCATGATTTTGCCGCTGCGCGTTTTGGGAAGAGAGTCTGTAAAACGGATGTCGTCCGGCTTGGCGATAGGCCCGATCTCGTGCGCCACCCACTGCCGTAATTGTTGCTTGGCCTCTTCGCCCGCCTTCTGGCCGGCCTTGAGCGTAACGAACGCGGAGATGGCCTGCCCTTTGATCTCATCCGGACGTCCCACCACCGCTGCTTCAGCGACCATCGGATTCGCGACCAGCGCCGATTCAATCTCCATGGTGCTCAAGCGGTGTCCGGCTACATTCAGCACATCGTCCACGCGGCCCAGCAGCCAAAAGTAGCCGTCTTGATCCACGCGCGCTCCGTCGCCTGCGAAATACATTCCTGGAATTTGCGACCAGTATTGCTCCTTGAATCTTTCCGGATCGCCATAAATCGTACGCAGCATCGATGGCCACGGCCGCTTGATCACTAGAAATCCACCAGAACCGGCGGGCACGGATTGTCCTTCGCGAGTCACCACATCCGCGATGATGCCCGGCAGAGGCTTGGTCGCCGAACCCGGTTTGGTCGCGATGGCGCCCGGCAGCGGACTGATCATAATCGCGCCTGTCTCCGTTTGCCACCACGTATCGACGACCGGGCAGCGACCCCGGCCAATCACTTCGCGATACCACATCCAGGCTTCCGGATTAATCGGCTCGCCCACGCTGCCGAGCAGCCGTAACGATTTCATCTCGTGTTTCTGCGGCCACTGCTCGCCCAGCCGCATAAAGGCGCGGATGGCGGTTGGCGCCGTGTAAAAGATGCTGACGTGATATTTCTCGACGATTTTCCAAAAGCGATCCGGCTCGGGAAAAGTCGGCGCTCCCTCATACATCAGGATCGTCGCGCCGTTCTGCAGCGGACCGTAGACCACATAGCTGTGGCCCGTCACCCATCCGATGTCGGCCGTACACCAGAAAGTGTCTTCCTCGCGAAGATCGAAAACCCACTTGCTGGTGATATAGGTGCCGACGGCGTAACCGCCAGTGGTGTGCAGAATGCCTTTCGGCTTGCCGGTTGTGCCCGACGTGTAGAGCAAGTACAGCGGATGCTCGGAGTCCAGCGGTTCGGCGGCGCAATCGGCGGATGCGATTTCCATCTGCTGGTGCCACCAATGATCGCGGCCTGCCTGCATCTTCACCTCGTGACCCGTGCGGCGATACACCAGCACATTGTTCACGGTCGGGCAGGAAGGCAGCGCCTGATCCACAGCTTCCTTCAATTTCACTTCGGCACCGCGGCGATAGCTCGCGTCCTGGGTGATCACCGCCACCGCGCCGCAATCGTTGATGCGATCGATTAAAGCCTGCGCGGAGAATCCGCCGAATATTACCGTGTGTGGAGCGCCGATGCGCGCGCACGCCAGCAGAGCGATGGGCAATTCGGGAACCATGCCCATGTAGATTGCCACGCGATTCCCCTTTTTTACGCCCAGCGACTTCAACACATTCGCGCACTTGGAAACTTCGCGCAGCAATTGTTGATAGGTCAGCGTGCGCGAGTCGCCGGGCTCGCCTTCCCAAAGGATGGCCGCCTTATTCCTGCGCCAGGTTGCGGCGTGCCGGTCCACGCAGTTGTACGAGAGATTCAGT
>CATPCJ010000227.1 GCA_955652915.1 uncultured Bryobacteraceae bacterium | reverse complement strand
TTCCTCCTCGACCCACCTTGTCCGCTGACAAGCTGAGGCATTGCGCGTGCCCCTCGCCCAAGGAAGCGCTCTACTTCTGACGTCGACGATTCTCGAGGATTTTGACAAACGATCTCGCCCGCAATTCCTCCAATGTCAACCCCGATGCACACGCCTCGTCTTCCGTGAGCGCCCCGCAACTAATTCCTCGAATAAAGAAATTCAGCAATCCCTGCCCCGTGGCGGCATCGTCGAACACATCGCCCGCCAGCGTGGCCTGCGCGGCTTTGTCGACAAAATTCCGAAGCCGGACCACCGCCGATTCGAAGCTTTGCAGGAAAAACGCGTACACCGCCGCATAGCGCGTCGGCAAGTGCCCCGGATGCAGGTCCCAGCCTTGATAGTAGCCATGCATCAGCGATCGCTGCACGTGCTCGAAATGCAGACGCATGGCTCGGTGCACGACAAATTGATTCTACGCGGCCTGCTCTGCCGTCAATTGCTGACCGCGATGCGGCGGAATCGGCATGATATTCGTAGCGCCGTCGGAAAGCGTCACGCCCCGGCCAACGGTGGCCGCTTGCATCGCGTGCCTCGCGAAATCGCAGGCCGGGTGAAGCATGCTTTGATGCTCGGCCGTAATGTTGCAACTGGCCGTGTAATCGTACGCGCCGAAGTGCAGTCCCCGGCATCGGCCCTGCGCCGCCTCCAACAACTTCGGAATCGCGAAACGGCCGGAGGCATCGATCACCGACTGCGGCGTCTCGATCATCAACTCCAATTTCAGCCCGCCCGCTTCAATAGGGTGGCTCGCTTCCATCTTCTCGAACAAACCCACAAGGGCGGCCACCTGCTCTGGCGAAGTTATTTTTGGCAGAGTCACGACGAATGTTTCCGGCACGCCGCCCGATTCGGAAACCAGCGTGGTGAAAAACAGATCCAGCGTTCGAATGCTACGGTGGCGAAGCGCTTCAGTGAACGGCTTGATGCGAATTCCGATGAACGGCGGAAATGCTTTGCCGCCTCGTGCCACGGCTTGCGCGGCGGCCACGGCATGACCATCTTCTTCGGAGTCCGGCCTGTTTCCATAGCCGTCCTCAAAATCAATCCGGAAATCTTCCACTGGCTCGCGCTCCAGCTTGGCTAGCATGCGCTGATAGACTGTCGACGCCAGCGCTTCCGGCCCCGGCAGCCCCACGCACTTTGCGAAAGCCGAGAAATCGGGGACGTAATTTCGCAGCATGTCCAGCGCGATCGTACCGAACTTCGAAGCAGTTTCTGTGGTGAAAAGATGCGCGCCGCCATACACGCTGTGCACCGGTTGGCGTCCCTGGGGCTCGCCTGGAAAAAGACGATCGTGCGCCGCATTCGCACTCGCGACGGTTTCAAGAATTGGGGCAAGCATCTCCGGCGTGAACGTGGTTTTCATGGCTTCTTTGCTATGGTAGTCATGAAAAGGCTCGACAAGTGAATCTCTTCATGGAAAGAGCCATTGCGCTCTCGCTGGAGAACGTCCGCGCTGCCTCGGGAGGACCGTTTGCCGCGCTGGTGGTGCGCAACGGATCGGTGATCGCCGAAGGCACGAACCAGGTGACCGCTACGCTGGACCCGACCGCGCATGCCGAAGTGGTCGCCATTCGTAGAGCCTGCCAAGCCCTGAAGAATTTCCAGCTTAGCGATTGCGAGTTGTACACGACCTGCGAGCCATGCCCGATGTGCATGGGAGCAATCTATTGGGCTCGCTTCGCAAAAATCTATTACGGCAACACCCGCGCGGATGCAGCGAAGATCGGCTTCGACGATTCGCTAATTTACGATGAGCTGGTCTTGCCCCTGGGTTCACGCAAGATTCCGATGATCCCGCTAATGCGCGATCAAGCGCTCGTAGCGTTTCGTGAGTGGGAAAAATCCCCGGCCAAAACCGAGTACTAAACTAAGAGCCTGTTGTACCCCTGACCAGCT
This sequence comes from uncultured Bryobacteraceae bacterium, assembly GCA_955652915.1. Lineage (GTDB taxonomy): Bacteria > Acidobacteriota > Terriglobia > Bryobacterales > Bryobacteraceae > Palsa-89. Next base: position 4,293 of record CATPCJ010000227.1, on the reverse strand, counting down.
TGCCTTCAATGTATCCCGACGGCTCGTCGATCGGCAGAAACACTTCGTTCGGATTGTCCAGCCCGAACGGCGACAGATCCACCAGCAATGCATGCTTGTTCGGCATCGTGAGCTGGATCTCCGCGACCTCGGGAAATGTCTTCAATACCTGTTTGCCAATCGCGTGCAACGTGTGCTGAACGGACCTGCTCTCGTGCGCCACGAAGGTATCGAGAATGGTTTGGCGGATTCCCTCCCACGCCGCATTGAAGTCAATCGAAACCGAGGAATAGCGCCAGACCGCACGCACCGCTGTCGCGAAAACACGGTCTTTCGTTTCCTTCAGCGTCGTGTACGGATCTTTTATATAACCTTCAAACGCCGACCCGGTGCTTTTCAGAATGGTGAGATCGTCGATCCCGGCCTCCACCGTCACGCCTTCGCGCGTCCCCGTCAGTGAAGCCGTTCGCTTCTGACTCTCGCGGGTAAACGCGGCCGCCGCCATGCGCGACCACAAGTGCTCCGTCATCTCCACTCGCACCTCCGCCACTTGCGGATTGTTCCTCAAGAAGTGCTCCATTAAACGCTGCCCAAACTCTTCGATGCTGACGATGTCGTGCCGCCGCGCCAGCGCATAAACCGTGTTCTTGATCGTGTCCGTGGGCAAAATCTTGGTGTTATCGCCCGTTTCATAGCAGCTTAGGAAATCGCCGCGAAAAAGAACCTGGAACGTGATTTCTTTCACGTCATGCCGGCCGTCGCGCCGCGCCAGCTTTATCAATCGAACGCGCGATTTCCCGTACGTATCGGACGCGAGAATCGGATCAACTGCCTCGGTAGGTTGTGTATCCATAGGGACTCAATAGAAGAGGTACATGATAATGGGCCGCTGCATCGGCGACGTCAAACTGCACGGTCACTTCGGGGTAAAAACACTCCTGCCCATGGAAGTACTCGCTCGTCGCGAATGTCAAACGATAAGACGCCGCTTGCAGCCCTTCGCCGTTTCCCAGCAGCTCCGCGACGCGTCCGCTTCGATCGGTGACGCCTCGGCTGACTTCGATCCACGCCCCTTCCAACGATCGGCGTTCCAGCAGCACCCGCACCCCTCGCGCGGGCTCGCCTTTGGCCGTATCCAGAATATGCGTGCTGATTCCGCTCATGACGTCAAGAGCTTCTCCAAACGTAAGCCGATGATTTTGTTCTGTTCCGCCGCCGCTATGCGCAGCTCCTCTTCGGGAGGATTCAGCAAACGCGACTGCAGAATCGATAACATCTCGTCGGCGCTCTTGCCGGTTGCGCATACGATGAAAATGTAGCCGAACTTCGCCAGATATTCCCGATTGCCCTCTTCCAAAGCGCTCGCGACCGCAATACCGGCGCGGTCCATTCCCGATTGCTCATGTGTCGACCACACGTGAAATTGTGACGGCGTCGGTCCGCCCGCTTTTCGCTGGCCGATTTGCGGATGCGCCCGAAAAGCCTCCATCCAATCCGCCTGCCCCAGCCGCCACCAGATTTCCGACGCAGCCTTCAGAAGGCGATCGAGGCTGACGAACGGCCGCCGTCCCGCCACGCTCCGCGTCCAAGCCTGAGACCCACAGCATTTGATCAACTCGCCCTCGGCGCGATAACGCGGCAATGAGTTCAGCTCGTTGAGGGTCATGGATTCGGCAGAAGGCTTTCCAGAAATTCCTCGAGCAGATTTACTGTTACCCGCCGGCGATAGTCCGCCGTTGAGCGTATATCGTCGATGGGCGCGATCTCGGCCGCGATTTGCTCTTTCGCTTCGCCGATCGCCTCTCGGTCCAGCCGCCGGCCAGTGAGAACACCTTCGGTCTCCACGCACAAAAAAGGCACCGGCGCTACGCTGCCAATCGCTAACCGTATGTGCTCCACCTTTCCAGCATTCATTTTGGCGAGACCTGCCAAAGCCACTTTCGAAATCGCCTGTGCCCCTCGCGTACCCACCTTGCGCAGGTATTGCGCGCAACCAGTGGTTGTACGTGGCAGCGAAATACAGGCGATGATCTCGTCCAGGTGCATCGCGGTGGTCTTATACCCGGTATGAAATTCCCAGTAGTTCATCCAGCGCGGTCCGCGTTCCGACAGCAACTGAATCTCGGCGTCGTAAACCAACAGCGCGGGAGACGAATCCGCCGCGGGCGATGCATTGGCGATGTTTCCCCCCAGCGTTCCCCGATTTTGCGTCGCCACCGCGCCGGTCCAACTGGCAGCCTTCACCAATAGAGGAAACTCCCGCTGCATAACCTCGCTGCGCTGCATATCCGTATACGTCGTGAGCGCGCCGAGCGTCACGTGCGATTCGCTGGCGGTGAATCCTCGCAGATCCGCGATTCGCGCAAGACTTACCAGTTTTTGATAGGGCAATTTGCCCGCTTCGAACAAAACCATCAGATCCGTACCGCCGGCGATGGGACGCCATACGCCAGGCTCCCGCGAGATCAGACGAAGCGTTTCTGACAAATTGTCGGGCGCCACCAAATCGTAATCGGGAACGTAAGCCCTCATGTGCCCGCCATCGCTCTGCCGGCCTCGCGGACCGCGTCGAAAATCTTTTGGTATCCGGTGCAACGGCACAAATTTCCGGCCAGTCCGTCGCGAATCTGCCGATCGGTTGGACACGGAAATCGCTTGAGGAGCACGCAAGCCGCCAGTATCATTCCAGGAGTGCAGATTCCGCATTGCGCGCCGCCCGTTTCCGCGAACGCTTGCTGCATTGGGTGCAGTTGTCCATTTTCCGCCAGGCCTTCCACGGTCAGGATTTCGCATCCGGCCACTTGCAATACCGGAACGAGGCAGCTATTCACCAACTCGCCGTTCACCAGAACCGAGCACGCGCCGCATTCGCCCTCGCCACATCCTTCCTTGGTTCCGGTAAGGCCGATTTGTTCGCGAAGCACATCCAGCAAACGCGCCATGGGGTACGTATCCACGGTTTTCGCCGACCCGTTCACACGAAGATCAATCCGCACTTTACCCAACCGTCGCCTCCACTCTTGGAATGCCGGCGCTCGCGAGAGCCTGCATCAGCATCTCCGGCATCAACGGGATTTCGTTCACGGCGGCACCGGTCGCGTTTTCGATGGCGTTGAGGATCGCCGGCGCGGGACCATCGATGGGAAGCTCTCCAATTCCCTTCGCGCCCAGCGGACCATATTCGTAGGGGTTCTCCTCGAAATAAACCCGAATACTTGGAACATCCACCGACGTCGGCATGATGTAATTCGTCATCTGGTTGTTAGCCATCCGGCCGTCCTTCCAAACGACGTTTTCAAACACCGCGTAGCCGATGCCCTGCGCCACGCCGCCCTCTATTTGTCCCGCGGCGAGCACCGGATGAACGACGCGGCCGATTTCCTGGAGCGCGACAAAATCGTTCACCTTGATTTCATACGTCAACGTGTCGACTGAAACTTCGGCCACGTAAACCGCCCATGCGAACGCTCCGTATGCGTCACCGCGATATGTTTCGTCGTCCCAAAAAATCCCCGGGGGCGCCTGATACTGACTGAACGATTTCAATGGGCCGAACTCGGCAATGTAGCGCGCACAGGCCTCCGCAAAATCGTTTGCCTCCAGAAATCCCGCTTTGACCAGCGTCTGCTTCAACCCCATCGCGGCGGACTCCACCAATTTCCCAACCACCATGCACGTGCGCGATGCCACCGTAGGACCGCTGTTCGGAACTTCTCCAGTATCGGGTCGCGCCAACTCAACGCAATCGTAATCGATGCCCAGGGTTTCCGCCGCAATTTGCGCGAGAATCGTGTTGGTGCCCTGCCCGATTTCTGTACTCGAAACTAGAATTCGCACGCGGCCGGCGGGCGTTGCCTCCACACCTGCGATGGATTGCAGATAGCGCTCGCCGGACCCGGTGAAGCCCGCGCCGTGCATGAACGAAGCGATCCCAATGCCCTTCTTGACGCGGCTATGCTCGTTTTCTTCCGCGAATGCTTTCGTCTTCGCATGATATTCCGACAACTCGAGTGCGCGGTCCAGCAAGGCTTCGAGATTCACCTTCTCGCGTATCACCTGACCGGTCGCTGTAGTCTCGCCGGTATGCAAGAAGTTGCGGCGGCGAAATTCCTCCGGCGCAAGACCCAACACGCGCGCAATCTTATCCAGGTGCCGTTCCAGCGCAAAGATGCTTTGCGGCGCGCCGAATCCGCGAAAAGCCCCGTGCGGCGGCGCGTTGGTTGCTACAGCCTTACTGCGAATGCGAACATTCGGACAATTATATGGACCCGCCGCATGAATGGTACCGCGCGACAACACCACTGACGACAAGGT
>CATPCJ010000226.1 GCA_955652915.1 uncultured Bryobacteraceae bacterium | reverse complement strand
TACGAAAGAAATATGTGGTCCCCTTTTCCTCCGCCGCGGTGGGAAATTTTCGCTCCGCCCTTGACAATCACCCGGGTTGAGCAGATTCTGGTGCTGGACTGTGGACAGATAACGGCCAGGGGGACCATTCGGAGCTCTTCGACGATCAAATCGCGGCGGAACCTCTGCAAAGCTCAGCGGCTTGTAAACAATGGGGTGCTTTCCTAGAGGCGGCGCACAAGGTTGTAGTTCATTTCACAGGAAAGGAGGATAGACCCATGTACAAAGGGGGAATTGAACCAGTCCGGACGTAATTAGTTCAACCCGGGCTAGCTCTGGTAAGTGGCGTCCGGCGCTCTGCGGCGTCTGCGAGCCAGAGCTATGCGCCATCGCTGCTTCTAATCTGTTTGGAGGTCACCTGGAATCGACCGAATTCACGTTATCCGTTGTTGCGGAGGACAGGACTGATTCGCAGCCGAATGTACGCCGGATCGCTTTTTGGGGGTGCGATCCACAAACTGCGAGAGATTTATAGCCCGTATGGCCGGAGGCCCAAATACTGCACCTGCCGACGGGTCCTTTCAGGCCTGACCGAGCAGTTGGCCAGCTTCGATCCCGATCTGGCAATGTGCGACGCCAAATCGCCTCTCGATCTGGCGCGGTGCGGCCCATCTGGCAATCACCAATTTGTTGCCGGCTCCAAAGTCAACGAAAACGGGCTACGAAAGAAATACGTGGTCCCCTTTTCCTCCGCCGCGGTGGGAAACTTTCACTCCGCCCTTGTCAGCTATCGTGGAATCCCGCCAGCGCTGGCGGTGGGGACGAGCGGCTTGTAGAATGATGGACTGCTCTTCAGCGTAGCTTTCTATCTCAGCAACAGCGCGCCACGAGATTACCCGCGAAACAGCCGAATGGATACATGGCGCATGTCTTGTTGGGTGAGTCCCTGTTGGACTGCTTCAGTTGGCATCTTGGATTCGCAAATGGACGCCCGGAGCGCGCCGCGGTCCGTCATGCCACCGGTGTGGATATTACCATAAAGTCGGAATCTTTCTTGATGAGGCGGTTGATCTTCGACGTGAGCTCAACGTGTACTAAACGTGCCCACGATTCCCAGGAAATCACCCGCTGCGTTGTGCATTGGCGTCCCCTGCACCTCGACCGAAACCGCTGAGCCGTCCGCGCGGCGTAGTCGAAAGCTGAATGGGTTCACGCTGCCGCGCTTCTTGGCGTCGAACAAGCGCCGGGCGTCGTCCGCGTCCTCGGGAAAAACATACGTGAATGAAGGCTGCCCCAGCATCTCGGGCGCTGAAGTCCGTAGAATCTCAGCCATCCTGTCGTTGGCGAAAACGGTTTTCGCCTCAGCGTCAATGATCCATATGCCGTCTTGAGAACTCGCCATAACGCAACCAGCCACCATCATCGCGTATGGCGCTCCGCACCGCGATGGCGACGGCCGCGGTGCGATGGATTACGGTCACGATTGGACCCAGGGGACGCCGAGGTGTTCCCTTTTATTACGTCCGGCGCTACACTCTTGATTGGAACCTTCCGCAAAAGGATATCAGCCGCCAATCGGGCGGCGACTGTTCATGTTCGGGCTGTGCCTGCTCGGACTGATCGGCATCTGGGTCTGGTATTTCCTCGTTGGGAATAAGCCGGTGGAAACTCCTCCGGCTCCAGCTGTCATTACTCTATCGGTTCCGCCATTTTCCACGGACGAATATTTCGCCGGCGGTCTAAGTGTTGAGTTGAGCAATGCGCTGGCCCAGGTGCCGGGTCTTCGTGTCGTCAGGGGACCCAGCGCCGAAGCTGTTGCCGTGCTCCAGGGCGCGGCGCAAAAATCGGCCGGGCATTTGAAGATAACAGCGCAGTTGATCGATGCAAAGACCAACTTCCAATTGTGGTCGCAGACCTATGAGCGCACCCCGAACGATGTCTTTGCGATTCAGGACGATCTGGCGAAGGCCGTTATCAACGTACTGCACGTACAGATTCGCGTCGATCCCAATCACCAGCTTGCACCGCGGCTAACTGAGAATCCGGCCGCATACGATCTGTACTTGCGGGGGCGATTCTGGATGCTGCGCAACGACCCGGCGAAAGCGGCGGATTACTTCGAGCAGGCGGCGCGAATGGATGTCAAATTCGCGGCAGCGCTCGCGGCGCTCGCCGATTGTTACGTGAAGCTGGATCTCTGGCCGAAAGCTAACGCGGCTGCGCAAAAGGCGATCGACATCGACGGCTCGATCGCCGAGGCGCATGTCGCGCTTGGATTCACGAAGGCCATGGACGAATGGGACTGGACCGGATCGGAGCGTGAGTTCAAGCGGGCGATGGAACTGAGGCCCGGCTCGGCGGATGTACATAGGTCTATCGCGATCGCGTATCTGACGCCACTTGGCCAACTGGAAACGGCGCGCGCTGAAAGCAAACTCGGTGCGGACCTGGATCCACTTTCGCTTTTTTCGAACTATGCAGCGGGTTGGGTTTTGCTGGTCAGCCGTCAGTACGATGCAGCCATCGAGCGATACCGAAAAGCTCTGGAGCTTGGTCCCGATAATTTCGAGGCGACGTGGGAACTGGGCATGGCATATGCGTATGCGGGCAAACCTCAAAAGGCCATGGAGCAATTCCAGAAGTCCGGAGACGCGCGGAACGAGGAGGCCGAGCTGGCGCTAACCGGGCATATGGATGAGGCCAGGCAGAAGGCTGAGGCCATTCGGAAACTTTCGAATATCGACGCGGCCCAGACCTATGCGCTCATCGGCGACAAGGACAATGCATTCGCCGCGCTCGAGAAAGCCTTTGCGCGGCACGACCCGCGGTTGATCTGGCTCAAGGTGGATCCCCGATTCGACAGCCTCCGGTCCGATCCAAGGTTCCGTGCGATGCTGAAAAAAGTTTTTGGCGCCGAATAAAGGGTGCAATTCAGGCGCGTGATTTCTCTTTTAATCCGCCCATGACGTCGGCCACAAGTTCCTTGGCGTCGGTCAGACACTTGGATATCATCTGTATATCCATGGCGGGCTTCCCCGGTTGCCGGGTACTTTGACAGTAGACGCCGTGCTGGCCGACCAGGATCAGGGCGTCGGTGAGCAAATCCATCGTGACGGCCAGGCGGCCACGCTCGGCGCCCATCATAAACTCTTGCTTTTCTAGTTCTTCGCGGCGTTCATCGTAAACGGACATGCTGCATTCATTGTAGGGCGGTTTGGATTCCTAAAGTCCCTTGGCGATGCTGCCGATAGTACTCGCAAGGAGTTGTACTACATGTCTTCAATCCGCCAGGTTCTGGTTTCCACGGTTGTTTTCGCGATCCTGCCGTGCGCCATTTTGGGTGCTTCCAGCACCGTTGAATACATTGGAGGAACCGCGAAGTCGATTCCGCTCAATGCTTCCGGTGTTATCAGCGTCGGCGATGCGAAAGAGCTGAGCTTCAATTACGGCCAATCGGTTTACAAGATTCCTTATACCCAGATCACCGGCACCAACGTCGTTCAGGGCGAAGGACACCGCCTCTTGGGAAAGATTCCGATGCCAACTATGTTTCCCGCTCACAAGAAGCAGACGCTGGCAATCAACTTCAAAGACGCCGCCGGCGCAAAGGGAACGTTGAACTTCGAGCTGACCGCGCGTGAAGCGACAGCCATACGCGAAGGAATCGCAGAACGGCAGACGGTTGCCCAGAGCCCCCATCAGGACCCACAGGATTGGTGGGGCGACAAATACTGGAAGACGAAGCGCAATCAGTCGATGCACGATGCCGCGACTGTTGTTCCCGCAGCACCAGCCGCTCCGGCAACAGTGGCAAGCGGCACCAAAGAGTAGCTCAGTTAGAGGAAGCAGTAACTGCTGATCGGGGGCCGGTGATTGTTGCCTCGACACCGCCCACCGATCACAGTCCCGTACCCCGGTCGCTAGCCCTCAAAGTCCACACCTCGAACTTCCCCGCGGAATATCGATTGCGCAGGAACAGAATCAGCGAAGCGGGTGCGCTTGCCGGCTGCGGCGCCTGACCAAGGTGGCTATGGCGCCCAAGCCGAACCCGATTAACGCAAGACTGGCAGGCTCTGGGGTCTGTTGCAGAAGTTGCCCCCGGATTTCGCCTCCCGGGAAATTACTGGAGTGCACGTTCATGTAGAACAGGCCCGCTTGCAGTTGGGCAACTTGAGTGGGCGTAATGGCAAACACCTGTTCGGGAATAGCGCCAGTCGTCGCCGCCGGAACACCCATGAAGGGGAAGAGCACTGGACCATTCATGCCTGGAGCCGCAGGGCCATGGATGTGCGAAGCAGTAGCAGGCGCGGTCAGGTTAAACCAGTCTTCATCCACCGTGATTTGTGTTTGCGCGTCGTTCAGGACTACTTTGCCGAAGCCGAATGCGGGTGAGGCGTTGGGTGGAACTTCGTTGGTCCCGGCGAGAGTCGTAACAAAGATCGTTGCCGCGTTGGCGACGGGCATCGTAAGAAGCAAGATAGAGGACACAACAAGGAAAGCAGCGGTTTTTTCATAGTCTCCTTTCGAGCTTGATAAGAGGTTCGTAAATTACTGCATTTAGAATGTATTCCTGTTATGGAAGGTGTCTAGGATATTCTAACTTTGCACCACTTTAGAACCCCCTCTTACTTGAACCACCACCCGCGCGTTCCCCAAATGGCGCGTTCAATAGGACCGGCGGGCTTAGCTACGCCAGATCCGAATTCTCACACGACCGCTGGTGTAGCCAGCCCCCAAAGCCCAAGCCCCCAGCCTCCCGCCGCCCTGCTAATCTGTAAAAGCGTGGCCGGAGGCTACCATGTCAACCCTACCTGCAGTTAACCAGGTTCTCCGCGAAAGAATGCTTTCCGCCAGGGCGCGAACCGACCAGACATTCCAGATCCTGAAACCGGAAGCCTACTATTCCCGGCCAATCCATGAAAGACATCGCCTTATCTTTTACCTGGGGCATCTAGAGGCATTCGATTGGAACCAGATTGTCCGTCAAGGGCTCGGTGGCGTTTCGTCGTTTCATCCGGAATTCGACCGTCTATTTGAATTTGGTATCGATCCACCGGTTGGGAAAGCCGCCGAAGACCAGCCATCCGACTGGCCGTCCGTGGAAGAAGTGCGCGCGTATGGCCAGCGCACGCGTGTCATAATCGACAAGCTCTTGGACGAAGCACCGGAGCAAATCGTCCAAGTGGCGCTCGAACATCGCCTGATGCACGCCGAGACCCTCGCCTACCTGTTCCACAATTTGCCGTATGACCAGAAGCTTGGGACTCCACCTGGCAAAAAGCATTCTTCGGAAAGATCGCCGGCATCGATGATCCAGATCCCGCGCGGAACAGCGACACTCGGCCAGAAAGCGGGTGAATTCGGCTGGGATAACGAGTTCGACGAGCATCAAGTAGAAGTGCGACGCTTCGCCATCCTTAAGAATAAAGTTACGAACGGCGATTACCTGGAATTCGTCCGCACCGGCGCGGAGCCCCCGCATTTCTGGACGCGGCGCAACGAAGAGTGGTTCTATCGCGGGATGTTCGGTGAGATTCCGCTGCCGTTGAACGCTCCGGTGTACGTTACCTACGTGCAGGCCAGCGCCTACGCGTCTTGGATCGGAAGAGAATTGCCCACCGAAGCGCAGTTCCACCGGGCCGCCTACGGAACACCATCCGGGGAAGAACGAAATTATCCCTGGGGCGATTCCCCGCCCTCCCCCGCGTACGGAAATTTCGACTTCCAGGATTCAGATCCGGTGGATGTGGACGCGAATCCCGCGGGCGACAGCGCTTTTGGAGTGTCTCACCTGGTCGGCAATGGGTGGGAGTGGACGCGCACGCCCTTCGCCCCTTTTGCGGGATTTCAACCCTTCCCCTTTTATCCAGGCTATTCACAGAATTTCTTCGACGAAGAGCACTATGTGATGAAAGGCGCCTCGCCGCAAACCGCGAGCTGTTTTCTGCGCCGATCTTTTCGTAACTGGTTCCGCCCCAACTATCCCTATGTCTACGCCAGCTTCCGCGTTGTCGAAAATTAGCGCGGTATCCAAGCGCGGCGCAAGTGAGTTCGCAGCCGACGTGCGCGCAGGCTTAAGCAAGCCACGGAAGGAACTGCACTCCAAGTATTTCTATGACGATTTGGGCAGCGCTCTATTCGAGGCCATCACTCATTTACCCGAGTACGGGCTCACGCGTGCCGACGAGCGTCTGCTGCGCGTGCATGCACCCGACATCGCCAGACTGATTCCCGCACCGTGCACCGTCATCGAATTGGGAAGCGGCACAGGGAAAAAGACGCGTTCGATTTTGACCGCCCTGCAGCCTCCCAGCGGACGGCTGCGCTTTTTCCCGATCGACGTGTCAGCGGATGCCTTGGCGCGCTGCGCGCACGATCTCGCGGATGTCGCGGAGGTGCACCCGCTCGAGCAGTCATATTTGCACGGAATGGCCAGCGCCGTGGCGGAGCGCAAGCTCGGCGAGAGTTTACTGGTGTTATTTCTCGGCAGCACAATTGGGAACTTCGAACGTTCTTGCGCGGGCGAGTTTCTAAGGAATCTAAGCCAATGCCTGCAGCCCGGCGATGCCTTGCTGGTGGGTGCGGATTTAGTGAAGAATCGCGAACGCATGCTGGCCGCCTATGACGATCCAACCGGTCTGACGGCGGCGTTCAACTTGAATATCCTGGGGCGCATCAACCGCGAACTGGGCGCGGATTTCGAGCTGCGGAATTTCGAGCACCAGGCCACCTGGAATGAACCGGAGCGGCGCATCGAGATGCACCTACGCTCGCGTAAAGATCAAACGGTCTCGATCGCGGAAGCAGACTTGACGGTGCACTTCCAGTCCGGGGAAACAATCTGGACTGAGTCCTCACATAAATTTCAGCTTTCGGAAATGGCCGATCTGGCTGGCGAGACCGGATTCCAAGTCGCGGCCCACTGGGTGGATCGGGAGTGGCTGTTCGTCGAGAGCCTCTGGACGGTTCGTTGATGGCGGCCAGTTCCACCGCCACGGTGGAATTTCGCAGCGTCTCGTTTCGCATCGGCCGAAACCTCATCCTCGACGACTTGAGTTTCATCATTGAGCCGGGCGAGACGTTGGTGTTGCTGGGGCGTAGCGGCTCTGGAAAAACCACCGCGCTCAAAATGGTGAATGGTCTGGTGCTGCCCAGCTCCGGGGAAGTGCTGGTGGACGGGCGTGCGACCGCCGCGTGGGATTTGATTCAACTGCGCCGCGGCATCGGCTACGTCATTCAGGAGGTCGGACTGTTCCCTCATTTCACCATCGGCGCGAATGTCGGCCTCGTGCCCAAGCTGCTGGAATGGCCGCCGGAGCGAATTGCCGCGCGCACCACCGAATTACTCGAGCAGGTGGGATTGGATCCCGGCCAGTTCTTGAATCGGAAGCCGCGCGAGCTTTCCGGTGGGCAGCGCCAGCGGGTAGGCGTGGCGCGCGCGTTGGCTGCCGATCCCCGTCTGCTGCTCTTCGATGAGCCATTCGGCGCGCTCGATCCGGTGACACGCCTGGAATTGCAGGACCAATTTCTAGCCCTGCGAAAATCGCTTCATAAGACCTCCATTTTCGTCACGCACGATGTCCGCGAAGCGCTACGTCTGGGCACGCGCATCGCATTGCTGGATCGTGGGAAACTGGAGATCTTGGCGACGCCCGAAGAGTTTTTGAAATCGCGGACGCCACAAACGCGGGCGTTCCTGGACGTGCTCAAGATGGATGTGCTCAAGATGGATGTGCTCGACCGATGAATCGGCCTGGCTTGCTGCGGGAAATTCTTCAGCACACGTCGGAACATTTTGTGCTGGTTTTGATATCCATCGCGATTGCGCTTGCGATTGGAATACCCGCCGGAATTTTGCTAACGCGGCGTCCGATGCTGCGGACCGGCGTGCTAGGGTTCGCGAACGTGATGCAAACGGTTCCCAGTCTGGCCCTTTTCGGGTTTCTAATTCCGATTCCATTGATCGGCGGAATCGGCAAACGGACCGCCATTGTCGCGCTGGTTTTGTATGCTCTGCTGCCGATCCTGCGGAATACCCTGGTCGGCATTTTGAGCGTGGAACCGGCCGTACGGGAGTCCGCGATCGCGATGGGGATGACCGGCCGGCAACTGCTCCAGCAAGTGGAACTGCCGCTGGCGGCGCGCACGATTCTCGCCGGCGTGCGGGTGGCAACCGTCACGACCATTGGTACCGCCACCATTGCCGCTGCAATCGGCGGCGGCGGCTTAGGCGAGTTTATTTTTCGCGGCATCGCGTCGGTGGACACCACGCAGATTCTGGCCGGCGCAGTGCCGGCCGCTCTGCTGGCGCTCATTTCGGATGGAGGAATAGGTTGGATCGAAAAACGCTTTTCGGCTGTCTGATTTGTCTGCTTTTCCTGTTGGCCGGGTGTTCGTCGAAGCACCGCATCGCGGTGGGCTCGAAGAATTTCACCGAGCAAGTGATTCTGGGCGAAATCATCGCGCAACATCTGGAGAACCGCCTGCATCAGCCGGTGGATCGGAAGCTGAATTTGGGAGGAACCCTGCTGGCCCATCAGGCACTGCTGTCCAAGGATATCGATCTATATCCGGAATACACCGGCACTGCGTTCACGAACGTGCTGAAGCGCAGCGGCGTCACGGATCCGGTGGTGGTGTTGGACCGGGTGCGTACGGAATATCTGACCGGCATGGGGGTGGAGTGGCTGGATCCGCTGGGCTTCAATAATTCTTTCGCGATGACAGTTCGCGGCGCAGATGCACGCGACCGTCATCTTGAGAAATTAAGCGATGCGGCCGCCGATCCAACCGGGTTCGCGTTGGGCGCCGGTTACGAATTCTTGCAGCGTCCCGATGGTTACGGCGCTCTGAACGTGTATCCGATCCGATGGATTGCGCCACCGAAGAGCATGGATTTGGGCCTTCTCTACACCGCGCTATTGCAGAAAAAGGTGAGCATAGTAGCCGGAGGCACCACTGATGGCTTGCTGGACAAGTTGGACCTGAAAGTTCTCGAGGACGATAAGCACGTTTTCCCACCGTATCAAGCCTGCATCGCTGTGCGCACGGATTTGCTGGCATCTAACCCGGAAGTTCGTAAGGTGCTTTCGGAATTATCCGGTAAGTTCACCGATGCAAGCGTGCGAAAAATGAACTCGGCGGTGGATGTGGATCATCGTCAAGTCGTCGAAGTGGCGAAAGAATTCCTGCAAAAGCTGGGAAACTGACCTCGATGCGATAGAGCTCTGACCTGGAAGCTGTGAAAAAACTCGCTCTAAGATCCACAGCCGCGGTAGGGATGCCGGATGCCCCCCCCGCAAAGATCCGTGCGGGCGCTCCTAACACACACGGTTTTTAACTCGGATGCCGGGACGCAAAGCGAGCCTCCGGATACGGGTGCAGGATCTCGACTTCCGGAATAAGGTTCCCGAGTTTGTCCAGAAATTTGTTCCAGCTCCAGCGGCTCCGTTGACTCCGCCGGCGAAGTTGTCACCACCACATGCGCAGCACTTCGCGCCGAAACGCCTTCATTCGCTCCTCGTTGCGCGGTACCGCATGGTATTGGAAATATCCGCGAACCACCGCTTTCAGCCACCCCACAGTGTTTTTGGCCGAGCCGTGCAATCCCACGCGCAGCTTCCGCCGAATCTCCTTCAACTTCGCCGCCATCCGCTTGCCCATCGTCTTCCGCAACACCAGGAAGTGTCCGGTCTTGTGGTTCTTCCCACAGATGTGCGTGAAACCCAAAAAGTTGAGAGTTTCCGGCTTCCCTTCCCCCCGCTTCCTACGCCGTTCCGCGGCATAGCGCCCGAACTCCATCAGGCGCGTCTTCTCCGGATGCAGTTCCAACACGAACTTCCGCACGCGCTCCTGCAATTCCTCCAGGAACTTCCCGGCTTTCTTCCCCATGCTGAAACCCTGGCACCGCGTCGTCCGCATATCGCACCACGATCACGTCGCCGTGCGCCACCTTCCGCCGCCATGCCTGCATCCACAGATCGAGAACATGATACAGGTAGAGATTGGGCCAGTAGCGGCGATATCACGCCGGTTTATCCCGACGCTATCCAGGCAAGAATGCGTGTGCCACACGTTGGCTCCAAAACAGCGATTGAGATCACACAACTTACAGAGCCGTAACCGTGAGGGAACGGACCGAATGTGTTTTTCAGCAGACTAGAAGTAGATCTTGATGCAGAACTGCAGATAACGCTGCTGATTCAGCCGTCCATTGAATTGAAGTCCGCCACCGATGGCGCTGCCGGAGTTGATGTTGTTGCGGACTTCGTAATACTTGAAACCGTTGCCGGTGGGATCAAGAATATTGAATGAGTTGGCTAGAGTTGTGCTGAAGTGGGCCGGAAGCGGCGTCGTATAAAAGTTGGCCGGCAAACTCGCGCTGGCGTTTTGTTGCGAGAGGATCATACTCTGAAAGCCGGCCAGGGCAGCCGCGCCACGTGGATCGGTAATGGGAAAAGCAGTGCCTGGATTCGCGGCGGCCCAGGAAGTATAGACAGTCTGGAGCGACGCTGCGGTCCAATTGAAACTAGGATAGTTGCCGAAGAGGTCCGTGCCGCCCCCAACATTCGCGGCCGTTCGAAAGACTGGATGATTCAACGCATTTAGCGCATCGACACGCAGTTGGATGCGGCGTTTTTCACCGAGGCTGAAGTTCTTCTGCACGGAAAGATCCAGCGTCTGGACGAGTGGGCCGGTGATACCGGGGATAGTGCGGGGAGCGTTACCGAGTTGACCAGCCGGCGGCAACGTGAACGCCGAGTAATTCACATAAGGCGCACACAGATTGCCGGTGGGGCAACTACGGCTCCAATCGGGATTGACAAGCGGCACACCGGTGATAATGTTCGGACGGATTTCGTGAGTGTGAACGGTATCAATGTAATTGTCCGCCGCAATGGTGGGAGTAAAAGGATAACCTGTGGTGAGACGCTCAACTCCCGAAATGTTCCAGTCGCCTAAGGCAAGCTGCAGAGGCAACCAGGCGTGGCTTCCGAACATTCGGCCTTTACCGTACGGAAGATCGTAAACGGCCACGAGATTCCAGGCGTAAGGAATATTGTAGGTCGAGACCGACCGGTCGCTCGCGGCGGGGGCTCCGAAGCTATACTGGCCGCCGCCCACGCTGCCGGTGGAGAGAGAGTTCTTATCGGGGCTGGAGTCCGAGGCATTGTCGAGCGACTTCGACCAGCGGAAATTCGTATACATGGTCAAATGACGGGCCTGCCAACGGTAGCTCACCAGCGCGGAATTGAAACTGCTGTTACCGGAGGCGTCGTAAAAGCTGTTGATGCCGGCATAGCCCAAGTATGGGGAGGCCAGCGAATAGAGAGGAACGTTAAATGTGCCGCCGCTGGAATTCGGACGGCCCAGCGGGTCGGCGACAGTGGTGGTGGCTTTGACGTTCAGGTTCTGAAGGGACGCCAGATAACTGGCTGGCGGATTGTTGAGCACCACCGCGGGCATGAATAGGTGGGTCCCTTTCGATCCCGCATAAGACACTTCGAACAGACCATGTTTGCCGAGCTGGCGCTGGAGTGAAAGACTCCAATTCTGGAGATAGGGAACGGCGGTCTCGCCCGATCGGATGATGCCCGGAAAATTCACGGCGTTGCCGAAGACCAGGCCGCTGGGGTTATTGACCAGACCCAAAACCTGGTTAGCGGGGATGGCCGGCACGAAAGGCGGATTGCTGGTCAAGCGCGTTACTGGAATCGCCGTGGTGCCGTCGCCGACCGGAATCGGCGCCGTGAATGTCTGCCCGGCCGTTTCGCCATAGTTCGCCGCGCCGGTCGTGAAATTCGGAACGGGGTTACGATTCTGCCCGGTTAGAGGCGCGTGGGAAAGGCCGTAGCCTCCGCGGACGACCCAGGCATGCAGCAGAGAAATCCTGGGAGTGTAAGCGAAACCCACTCGCGGCTCGAAGTTCATCCAGTGGATCGGCGTGAGGTAGCGGGAGCGCCCGCCATATCCGGAGAAGGCGAAGGGAATCACGGTCGCTTGCGTGACGACGGGAAGTCCCTTGGAAGCAGAAGCTGGTAGGCAATCGGGAAGCTGGCAAGGAGTGGCGAGTTGTTGAGTTGTGGCCAACGATGGATCCAGGAAGCCCTGAAGATTGTTTTGCTCAGTGCGAGGAAGTTGCAGCGAATAGCGCAAACCAATATTGACGGTTAGGTTTGGCTTCACCCGCCAATCGTTTTGAACATACGCGGCGCCGGCGCCCCAACGGTAGTAATAAGGGATGGCTGTGTTAGCAAGCACAATCGACTGCGGGACACCGAGCAGGAAACTCGCCACCGGGTTGCCACCGATGGCGGACTGGGTGCCTGCAGCGCCGGTTTGATCCGTCTGAAGATATCGGAACTGATAATTCCCACCGGCCAGGCTGTAAAGGAATTCGGAATTCAGCAAAGCGCGGGACAGGTCGACGCCGAATTTCCAGGTGCTGGAGCCGTGCGTGATATAGACGTTGTCGGCGATTTCATATTGCTGTTCGAGACTGTACCCAAGGGTGGAGACTTGAGAGCCGATATTAGCGGGGCTGGCGGCATTGTCATAGATGTTGATCAGGGGCAGGCCGCCCTTGGTGAGACTGGGAAGCCCGTTCTCCAAGCTGAGGTTTCGTCCGGTTTTCACGTCGAATTCCGGCGATAATTGACCGCTGAAGTCCGCCCGGCTGTACGCCAGACGAAGCTCATTCACGATTGTGGGTGAAAAGATGTGGGTATCGCTGAACGCAAACTGGCTCGACTTACTATAGGAACCGCTGTTGCCGTTGGTTGGATAGAGCGGGTCGTTGGCGCTAATGCCGACAACCGGCTGGGTAGTCCAGCGGAAGCTAAGATGATTCGCGTCGCCGAAATTGTGATCGATCTTGGTGTTATAGCGGACGCTTTCGTTGCTCAGAAACTGGTAGCTGACGTAGTTTTGCAAAATTCCGTTGCTGTCTAGAAAATACGGAGTATTAGATTTGGGGACATACTGCATGAGCTTGACCGCAGTGGGATCCAGCATAGAGGCGGGAATCTTATTGCCTGGGAACTGCGGGTAGATCTGACCGGCCGCCAAGGGCGCAATCACGAACTGATTCCCAACTTGAATGAACTGATTGTAGATGTTGGTGTTGTCATTTGGGAGAAATGTCCTGGCTGGGAACTGGCTCTGTATGCCGGTTGGCACATACGCGTTTTGACCGTTGAGCTTGACCAGGTTGCTGAAATCGCCCATGCGCATCGCGTCGGTGGGTACGGTAGCCAACGTCTGCTGCTTGTCGCTTTGGTAGCGCGGTTCGCCAGCGAAAAAGAAAAAGGTTTTATTGCGCCCGTTGTAAAGTTTCGGAATGATGACGGGCCCGCCGAGCTGTCCGGCAAATTGATTCCAACGAAGATTATTCACCGGCCGATTGGTGGTGGCCTGCGTGAATGGCGCGGCATTGGCAACGGGATTTCTCGCGTACCACAGCGCCAAACCCTGAAAATCATTCGAGCCGGACTTAGTGGT
The DNA here is from genome assembly GCA_955652915.1 of uncultured Bryobacteraceae bacterium. Classification (GTDB taxonomy): domain Bacteria; phylum Acidobacteriota; class Terriglobia; order Bryobacterales; family Bryobacteraceae; genus Palsa-89. Next base: position 20,684 of record CATPCJ010000226.1, on the reverse strand, counting down.
GATGCTGATGATACCGCCACCACTCTTGCCGTACTGCGCATCGAACCCGTTGGTCTGGACAGTGAACTCCTGCACGTCTTCCGGAGAGAAGGAAACAATTTCACGGGCCAGTCCAACGCCGGTGTTGCTGATGCCGTCCGCCAGCATGTTCATGCTGCCGGCGCGGCCGCCATTGGCCTGCAGATTAAAGCCGGGCAGTGGCGAGCCCGAGCCTAGTTGAGGATCGGACGATCCAACGTCGCCGGTGACGTTGCCCACGGTGATGGCCAGGTCGAGCACGCTGCGAGTAGGCAGCGGGGTATCGTTCAACATGCGTTCGCTGATTGTTTGGCCGAGTGTTCCGGATTCGGTATTGACCAGCGCGGCGTTTTCCGTGACGGTGACCTCCGTTGTTACGTCCCCGGCATGCAGGATCAGATTCGTGGAGACGACGGTGGAAGTATCCACTTTCACATCTTGGAGTACGGCCTTCTTGAAGCCGGTCGCCGAAACTTCGATCCGGTAGCTGACAGGCTCCAGATTTTCCAGTATGAAGGTGCCCTTGTCGCTGGTGGTAAGCGTGCGGGTGGCGTTGGTGCCGGAATTTATTACGACCACCGTGGCGCTGGGAATGACGGCGCCCGACTGGTCCATGACGGTACCGCTAATCCCACCGCGATTGGTTTGCGCGATGGCGAGAGAAGCAGTCAGCGCGATGATGAACAGGAGAAGCTGGGAGATACGAATAGCACGATTCGGACGCATGTTTTGACCTCTTGACCCACTGGAGAACTGGTCCAATGCTAGTGAAAAACGCGCTGCTACGCAAGCGCTCTCCGCTCAGGTTAATCTGTAGTCCCGGCTGGCGTGGCGCGGACTTCAGTCTGCTGCATCGAGACTAGTCTCGATGCTCCGGGCAAAGAGCCTCGAGACGAATCTCGAGGCCGCAGAGATAAGTCTCCGCGCCACGTCAGCGGCTTGCTCGTCTTGGAGAGGCGGGAAGGCCAAGGGCGGATCGAAGGGAATGCTTCAACCGCTGCCACAATCCGGCGACACTGAGCTGGCAAAATCGCAAAATTGGTCAAGCAGATCCGTTGAATTTGGCCTTACACTCGGGCTTTGGAGGATCTGGGATGAAGCCATCCACCGAACAGGACTATCATCAGCGCATCGTCCGAACGCTGGTTTACATCCAGGAGCATCTTGATGACGAGTTGAACCTGGAACAAGTAGCGGCCGTGGCGGCTTTTTCCAGCTTTCATTTTCATCGGATTTTCCGGGGACTCACGGGCGAAACAATTAAGGAGTACGTTCGACGACTGCGCCTGGAGCGCGCCGCGCGCGACCTGAAGCGGCTGGACGAGCCGATAATTCAAATCGCGCTGCAAGCCGGATTCGAAGCTCACGAATCCTTCACGAGGGCATTTGGAGACATGTTTGGAGTATCCCCGTCCGCCTACCGCACCGCGCACAAGCCCGCGCCTGAGCCCGATTCCGGCACGCACTTCGATGACGTTTCGGGCTATCATCCGCCGGCCTATGGAGAAATCCCGCCGGTAGAAGTTAAGGAGCTTTCGCCGATGCGCGTAATCTTTCTGCGTCATGTGGGCCCGTACAACGAAGTCGGCGCTACGTGGGGCCGGCTGATGAGTTGGGCGGGCATGCGGGGCGTGTTCGGGCCGAGCATGAAGTTGCTCGGCATCGTCTATGACGACCCGGATGTGACCCCCACGGACAAGATTCGGTACGAAGCTGCCGTGACGGTCAGCAGTCCGATGCAGCCGGAGGGCGAGATCGGCGTGATGGAGTTGGCGGGAGGCAACTACGCTGTCGCAATGCACCAGGGACCATATGAGGAGTTGGGAAAGACATACCAGTGGATCTACGGAGGCTGGCTTCCAAGGAGCGGATATCAGTTGCGCGACGTGCCGGCTTTCGAGCAGTACCTCAACTCACCGCGGAATACGAAGCCGCAAGATTTGGCGACTCTAATTCACATACCCCTGAGCAGGTGATATGGCCGCGCCGCGGATATACTGATCGACATGAAGTCGCGAAAAAGCTGGCGAGAGAAAATGCACAATCCGAACCTGCCGAAGTTGGTGGCAGTCCCGCCCAGAATGCAGAAGCGGTTCGGTGTGGGGACTATGCTGGTGCCGAGCCCTGGCGATGTAGAGGCGTACATCCGGACAATCCGGAAGGGCAATGTAACTACGGTTTCGCAAATTCGCGAGTTTCTGGCCGGAAGGCATTCGGCCGATGTGACCTGTCCGCTGACAACCGGCATTTTCGTGCGGATCGCGGCTGAGGCGGCGGAGGAAGACGCCAGCATCGGCAAAGCTAAAATCACGCCGTATTGGCGGGTGCTAAAAGATGACGGCTCACTGAATCCGAAATTTCCCGGCGGCGTGAAGCAACAGGCGGAAAGGCTTCGTGAGGAAGGCCATCGGATAGTTCCGGGCACAGGCAAACGTCCACCACGCGTCGCGCTTGGCGAACGCGGTGACTAAGGAAGTGCTGGAGTTGCCGATAGCAGGCGGCGGATCTCGAGAGCAATGTCGAGGAGTTTCGGGCTATCGGTGTTGTCGAGCAGCACGATCAGTTCTTTGTGCGCCGGGATGCGTTGAATGACGGATTGAAATCCGAAGATCGCTCCTCCGTGCATCGGAATGGATTCGTGCGCGTAGGGCGCGCCTTCAGCCGGCTTCAAGATACCCCATCCATATCCATAGTTCTCCAAATTGGGAGTAAATAGCAGATCGCGGAGTCTGGCTGGAAGCAAACGTTCGGTGTAGAGCGCTTGGTCCCAGAGGTAAAGGTCCATCGCTGTTGAATACAGCGCTCCAGCCGCAAAAGGGATGGACATGTCATAATACCGGGCGTTTCGCAGACCCTCCGCGGAGCGTTCGTATCCGGCGGCGCGATTTGGCAGCACGGTCTCCGTATGCGCATAGCCCGAATCCTTCATATTCAAGGGCGTGAAGATACGTTTTTGCAGAAGGCTTTCGTAAGTCTCGCCAGAGACCTGTTCGAGCACTGCTCCCAGCAGGAAATAACCAGAGTTACTGTACGCGAATCTGGTCCCGGGTTCGAATTGCAAATCACCGCTGCAGCGTTGCAGCGCGAAATCTTGCACGGTGTACCTTCTGCGGCTATCCGCTCCTTCCAGGAAACCCGGAGCCTGAGTGAAATTCGGAACGCCGGAAGTGTGTGAGAGCAGATGATGGACGGTTACCTTGCCTCCGGTGTCCTTGCGATAGTAAGGCAAGTAATCTGAAAGATGCCCCTGCAACCTGATTTTTCCTTCGTTCACAAATTGCAGGACGAGAAGAGCGGTGAACTGCTTCGTGATCGATCCAAGCTCGAACTTGGTGCGGGGATCGTTTGGGATCCGCCACTCAAGGTTGGCGAATCCAAAGCCGCGCTGGTAGATGACGCGGCCATTTCGAGCAACGAGCACGGCGCCGTTGAAATCCTTCGCGTCGAAACGTGACTGCAGGACGCGGTCAATCTCAGTAACAGGGTCGGCCCCGGAAGCAGCCAACGCATAGCCGCCAATCCAGACAGCGAGCGTAAGCGATATGGTATGGGCCAGAGCCAGTTCTCCTTGCACCTCGATTTTAGCGGCCTTCCGATGTGCGCGCAGAATCGGGCGCCGATCCTCAACGGATATAGCCGCGACCTTGCGGGATCAAGATTGGCTTGACGCAAGCCCGGACCAAGTCTAAACTGTGCCCCAGGGGTGGAAGGAGGCTCGCAATGAAATTGGCATCACGCTGTTTGCTGACCCTACTCGCACCATTGGCCGCATTCGGGCAGGCGAATCCGTGGTATCAGACCGATTTTCCACCGGAGGAATTTCAGGCTCGCTGGGCCCAGGTCTTCGACCAGATCGGCAGCAACGCCGTGGCCATTCTGCAAGGCGTGGCGCAAACCAACGGATTCATCATGCCCCGGCAGGGCAACGATTTTTATTATCTGTGCGGGATTGAGACGCCGCATTCTTATCTGGCGCTCGACGGCCGGCGGAAGAAAGTTACGCTGTACCTTCCGCCTCGCAACGCCAGGCTTGAAAGCGCTGAGGGAAAGGTGCTGTCCGCCGAGGATGCGGAACTAGTGAAGCGGCTGACAGGCGTGGATGAAGTCGCGAGCACGGAGACGATGCGGGATACTTTTCTGAGCGGACCGGCAAGAGGGGGCGGTCCCGGCGTTACGGCTCTGGTTATCTATGCGCCTTTCAGTCCGGCCGAAGGCGCTGGGCAAAGCCGTGGAGAACTGTTTAGCGCCGACCTGGGCATCCTGAACGATTACTGGGACGGCCGCCTTTCGCGTGAATCGCGCTTCGTGGAACTACTTCGCGCGCGCAATCCGCGAGCGCACATTCAGGACCTCAACCCCATTCTCGATGCGCTGCGCAGCGTTAAAAGCGCCCGCGAGATCGCGCTCATCCGGCGAGCTTCCGAAATTGCCGGCTTGGGAATCATGGAGGCCATGCGCAGCACCAAGCCTGGCTTATACGAATATCACTTGGATGCGGCAGCTCGCTATGTGTTTCTGGTGAATGGCGCGCGGTTGGAAGGCTATCGCTCCATCGTCGCGGCCGGCGTTCCGAATATCTGGAACATGCACTACTATCGCGACATGAGCGCTTTGCAGGACGGCGACATGGTGTTGATGGATTTCGCGCCGGACTATCATTACTACACCAGCGACATTACCCGCATGTGGCCGATCAACGGCAAGTACAGCCCCTGGCAGCGCGAGCTTCTGGACTTTGTGCTGGAGTACCGCAACGCCGTAATGAAACAGATTCGTCCGGGCGTCACCTCGGCGCAGATTCTGGAGCAGGCCAAGGCGGCGATGGAGCCGGTCTTCGCGCGTTGGAAGTTCTCCAAGCCGATTTACGAAAAAGCCGCGCGGGAGTTAGTCAACCGCGGCGGTGGAGTTCTTTCGCATCCGGTGGGCATGGCGGTCCATGACGACGGCAGCTACAATCGGGGACCGCTGCAGCCCGGCCACGTCTTTTCCATTGACCCACAGTTGCGGGTTCCGGAAGAAAATCTCTATATCCGCTACGAGGACGTGATCGTCGTCACCGAGAACGGGATAGAGAATTTCACCAGTTTTCTGCCTTCGGAGCTTAACGAAATGGAAAAGCTGGTAGGGACCGGAGGCGTGCTGCAAAAGGTTCCTCCGACGGCGTCGAGCGCGATTCAGGTCAAACATTGAGTCGCGAAGAATTTATCAATCGAGATTTCGCCTGCAACGGTACCACCCCACTCCTCCCGTTACGTACTGGACCCGTCGCTCCATTTCCACTCTAGAACGAAGGTTCTAAGCTAGCATCGGGAAAACTTGTTGCTAGAGTGGTGTTCCGCATACCGCTTGCTGAGAAGTTGTGAAAAAGCCGCTTTAAGATCCACACAGGCAGGAATGCCTGTGCCACTCAGTTGGTTACGTGTGGCACAGGCATTCCTACCTGTATTGGTTTGCGATTTTTTCACAGCTTCTAACACGCGAGGCCCGGTTCCCAGAGCAGGCCTACCGGAGGAGGAGGCATGAAAATGCGCGCGCTGTCGCGAATGGCGATCGGTTATATTCTGCTAGGCGCAGGTATAACGTTTGTCAACGCCACGCCTCTCTCTCCCTTGATCTGCGATCATCCCGGAAGCACCAGCGCGTCTCCGGCGAACACGTCGATCAATGCCAACTCGTGTACTGATTTTTCCTACCGGTTTCCAAACACTCCCCAGCCAGCGACTGGTACCAATAACTGGCTTTACGGATACTATCCAGGCCTGCTCGATCCTGGCAATTTCATGCCAATGCTCCAGCAGGTGACCGGCTCGAATGGACATTTTCTGGGATGGTGGGCGGTGGACTTCAATCGTTACTGGACGTCGCTCGATGCATTCGGCGGTCACCCTAACGGCGAGTTTACCGATTATCACAACCCTCCATTTTGCGATGACGTACGGTACCAGAACTGCAGTACACAAGGCGGACTGGATCCGAGGAGTCCCAATTCGCCAGGTTCCGCGGACCAAAAGGCGGTTCGAAGGTACGTGGTCCCGGTGGGAATCGGCGGTACCACGGTGGACATCAACATCATGGCGCAAAAAGATCCCAGGACCACGGATCCTTCAGCGCATGGAACCATCGAATACGTGATCCTGTACAGCGGCGGAGTTGCCACCCGGTTGATCGCGCTAAACGTACCCGTAAATTTCGATCCGAATATTCAGGGCGCGCCACCCACGTCGCAAGGCATCCCGCAGCCCGTTTATTCGGCATCGGCGAACAGCATTAGCGTAAAGGGCGGCGACTTCATCGACTTTGTGATGGCACCTGTCAACGACCCGGCCTTCAATAACAAGACGGTCGACTTCAGCGCCGGTGTATTTGAGGTTGCCACAATTCAGTCGGCATCGGTACCCGAAGCGGCAACCAGCTTGCTGGTAGGAATCGGTTTGATCCTGGTTGGAGTACTTCGAATCCGTCCATCCCGTTTGAATCGGTCAGCGGCCCGGTCAGCGGCCAATGACTCGCGGGGAAGCGCGCACGGCCCGGTCGAATGCCCACCCGCGAATGTGCCTGATCTGCTCACTCATCGTGCGGGCTAGCGGGACCATCTTCACGGCGATGTTGATGAGGTCCTTCGTGGTCACGTCACGGTCCTCGAGCCGCGCCTTGGTGAGGGCGGAGATCACACACTGCTCGATCTCGGCTCCGGTCCACTCTTTGGTGAATTCAATAAGTTGTTCGAGACTGAACTGGGACGCGTCCATTCCGCGGCGGCCGATGTGAATCTTGAAGATCTCGATCCGTTCTTCATCCAGCGGCAGGTCCACGAAGAAAACCTCGTCGAAGCGTCCCTTGCGAATCATCTCCGCCGGCAGCAGATCGATTCTGTTGGCGGTGGCGGCCACGAACAGCCCCTTGGTCTTCTCCTGCATCCAGGTAAGAAAAAACGCGAAAATCCGGCCCTGCTCGCCACCTGAATCGGTGGAAGTAATTCCCATCTCGATCTCGTCGAACCAAAGCACCGCCGGCGCCATGTCTTCCATCATCTTGCACGCCTCGACGAATGCCCCTTCCGGCTTACCGTGCCTCCCGGAAAAAATCTCGGTCATGTCGACCCTGTAGAGCGGAAGCTGGAAATAGGAGGCGGCGGCCTTGACGCACAGGCTCTTGCCGCAGCCGGGAATGCCCATGATGAGGACCCCTTTCGGCACGATCTCGGCGCTCAGGCTGTCGCGAAATTGGAAAAGCTTCTGGCGTTCGAGCAGCCATTTCTTCAGGCCGTCCAAGCCGCCTACTTCCCCTATGCTGGTGCCATCGGCGATATACTCGATCACGCCGCTGCGGTTGACTAAGAGTCGCTTTTCTTCGAGCAAGGATGGTAAAGACTCAGGCCCCAGGCGGCCGGTCCCCGACAGAGCACGGCGGAGTGCGTAACGCGCTTCATCAAGCGTGAGCCCCTGCAAGGCCTGCGCCACGGGTTGCAAAATAGTCTGGCTGGTTTCGCCGCTTTCTTCCCGCAGGAAATCTATCAGCTCTACCAAATCGGGCGGCCGCAGTTCGAGAAACATGAAGCTGCGCTCCACTTCCTCCGGAATAGATCGGACCGGGGAACTGATGACGATGTACTTCCGATGGTCGCGGCAACTTTCGTAGAGGTCTCGCAGCCGGCGCCTGATCTCAGCGGACTCCCGCATCGGCTCGTGAAAGTCCTTCAGATGAAAGATAGCTGAGTCCTGTTGTGCGGCGATGAAATCCAGAGCTGCCCGCGGAGCGTAGCTGCCTGGCTCGGCCTCGCGGTCATCTCGACGCATCCCCTCTGTCAGGCTCCAGGTCCAAACCGGCACCGCTGTGGAATTAGAGATCCGCCTGGCCACTTCGCGCAACACTTTTCCGACACGCTGCTCTTCAGCGGAGCGGATGTAGGTGAGCGGCCGGCCGGACTCGAATACTTCCCGAATTATCTTTGCGGCGCGGCTTTCGAGAGCGAGGGATGCGGTGTTAGTTAACGTACTTCCATTATGGACGAACAGGCTCGTGCTGGCTGTTAAGGTGGCGAGAGGCATGATCGCCAGTTTCTAAGCCCTACCAGGATGTGGTTGGCAGCAAGTCTTACTGTTGTTCGCTACGCGGTCTCAGACTACGCACTGTCGGGTTAGTTTATCGTGGTTCGAATCCATGCCGGGGAGCCAGCCTTGCGAATTCGATAGACCGCTGGGCTCAGGACAGAGGGTTGCTCCACCTCAGGCCTCTGAATCTCACAAAGTCATTATCGGAGGAATAGAGCTCGGCTCTGTGTTCAATGGCTAGGGCAGCCAGGTGAGCATCGGATGTGAGATTCCCGCCGGTGCCCAGAGGCAGGAGCAACTCGCGGAGAATTCGCAGGTGGCGAGGACTGGGATGCACGATGATCGCGGAAGGCTGATCCAGCCATGAAGCCACCACATCAAAAGCTGTATCGATAGGTAGCGGGTACCGGAACAAACCCGGCCGAGTGGTGAGCCTGAGGAATGCGAGAATTACATTCCACGGGAATCCGACGGTTTCCCGCCCGGACAAGGTCGATTCCAGCCAGGACTTTGCCTTCCGGTTCAATGGGGCGTCCTTGTTTACCGCGTAAATCAGAAGGTTTGCATCGAGAAGTATCATTTACGCAACGTGAGCTTTCGACTGAGTTCTTCGTCCTCGATCGCGTCAGCGACAGCCAGGGCTTTATCCCAGCGGAACTCCTGTCCCACTCCCATCCGAAACGATTTTTGAGCGAACTTCTTGGCACGATTATGCCCTTTGCCGCAAAGTCCGGTTCGCGCGGCGTCGTTCAGCGCTTCCTTGAAGGAGATGGCGCGCTCCTTCATCGCGTCCCGGATCAATCTCTCCACATCGGGATCCAGAGTTACCGTCGTCCTCATGTTGCTATCATAGCATCACCTTGCTTGCTATCATGATGCTTCAGGGAGATCTCGAACGAAACCACAGCCTCGACGTGTTTCTCGATTCATTAGCAAATCGGCCCTGCGAACATCAATGCAGTCGTCTATCGCGGATAATGGCTCTATGGGCTCCGCTTCACACTCCAACTATTCAATCGTGAAGGTGTTCGGAAAAACTGGATCCGCGCCGGCCTATGCCCTCCGCGATTTTCTCTATCGCAATGGTGTGCCGTTCGAGTGGAACGAACTAACCACCGATGAACAGGCCGGCCAGATTGGTGTCGACAACAACACCGATCGCCGGCTGCCCGTCTGCGTTTTTTCGGATGGCACCCGGATGGAAGCGCCTTCGGTTCTCCAAATTGCCGAGAAGCTCGGTTGGCCCCACGACCCGGCACGGTCCGAATACGATCTGGCCATCTATGGAGCAGGCCCCGCGGGTCTAAGCGCCGCCGTTTACGGAGCGTCTGAAGGATTGAAGACCGTCGTTCTCGAACGGTGGGCAGTTGGCGGGCAAGCCTCCACCAGTCCTAAAATCGAAAACTACCTGGGCTTTCCGCAGGGCATCAGCGGCGCGGAATTGGCTGAACGCGCCCGCGAGCAGGCCTGCCATTTCGGCGCTGAGATACTGGTTGCCGTGGAGGGCGTTGCCGCGGAATTCTGTCTAAGAAAACGTATCGGGCGCCTCGCCGACGGCAGGCGAATCGTCGCGCAAGCGGCCATCTGCGCTACCGGTGTCGCGTACCGCAAACTCCAGCTTCCCGACGAGGAGCGTTTCTTTGGAGCGGGTTTATACTACGGCGCCGGCGCCGGCGAAGCATCATTATGTGGAACCGAACCCGTCGTGATCGTGGGCGGCGGCAATTCAGCGGGGCAGGCCGCGCTTCACTTTGCGAGATTGTCCTCGAAAGTGACCATGGTTGTTCTGGACCAATCGCTCAAGAGCACGCTCTCTTCGTATCTTATCGATCAGGTGTGCACCACGAAGAACATCCAGGTGCTCTCGAACACGCAGGTGACGGCGCTCCACGGCGATGAGACTCTGCGTAGCATCACGCTCACAAACCGTCTGACCGGCCAGAGTCAAACCGTGGACACGCGCTGGCTTTTTATTTGCATCGGTGGCGAGCCGCGAACTCAGTGGGCGGCGGAGGCCGGCATTATCCGCGACGAGGCCGGATATCTGGTTACCGGGCCCGACCTTCTACAAAATGGGCGCCGTCCGGATGGATGGCCCCTCGACCGCGATCCTTTTTACCTGGAAACAAATGTTCCGGGGACCTTCGCCGCGGGTGACGTGCGGCACGGATCGGTGAAGCGTTGCGCGTCCGCCGTCGGGGAAGGCGCAATGGCTGTCTTATTCGTACACCACTATCTGGCGGACACTTACAACATCCCTATCCCTCAAAACTCGAAGCGTACCTGAATGTCCAGGCGGCGCGTTCCCAATGCACCTCCTCCGCCTCCTCCGCCACTAATCAGCGACGTGGATTGTCCAAAGTATGTTGAACTGTGGTTCCCAACCGGCAATGCGTAATTAGGATGATTCAGTATGTTGCGTGCGTTCACAGAGAGTACCAACTGAAGTGGGTCTCCCGACTTCTTATCCGCGGGTTCACGGAGAATGAACGTCTTGCCGACACGCATATTGACCGCGACCAAACCAGGGCCCTGACCGTAGTTGCGCGGAATGATTGCGGCCCCCGACTCTGGTGCAAAGTCGAAACCTCCGCCTGGCGCAAACGCCGGACGATCCGTGAATAGTCCATCACCGTTGGAATCCACGCCGGTAGTGATGTTGAACGGCCGCCCGGAGGCCAGCGTAATAAACGGGCTGAAGCGCAGGCCCCACTTCGGCGACCACGATCCGTTCAATTGCAGACGATGCCGGACATCGAACCCGGCCCTGCCGTACTCGGTGGAGAGGTCGTATTGATTCGCCGGGAATGTACCGGCTCCGTCGCTGTTGCTCTTCGCGGATCCGAATGCATAGAAGCCGGAAAACGACAGCTTGGATCCGGCGCGCACGCTAAGGTTCGTGATGAGCTGGTCCTGGCGAAAAACACCGCTGGTTTCGTAAAGATAAATGCTGTTCGCGGTGCCGTAAGGAAGCACCTTAGTCCCAGGCAGAGGAGCGTTGATGTTGCGCGATCGGAGAGTGTGAACCCCGATGGAGTGAACGTAATTGCTGGCGACAGTGAGCTTTTTCGAGATCTGCCGTTCGAACCCAAGCGCCAATTGCAGCATCATGGGCGGCCGCCACTGCGCGAAAGTCTCGCGAATGATTTGCGGTTGCCGGCTCCCGGTAAGCGACTGCGCGGAGGGAACATTTGGATAATAATTGCCATCGGTGATCAGGAATTGCTGCTGCCGTACGCCGTCCTGCCGCAGCGCATCGAGAGTCAGAGATTCCGATAGCCGATCGTAGAAGACGCCGAATCCGCCGCGCAGAACGCTTTTCGCCGATTTGTTTTTCCCGCCATCCAGCCCCCAGGCGAATCCCAAACGCGGGCCGAAGCTGGTCCAATCGCTCACGTGGGTTTGCGTTTCAAATCGCAACCCGCCGCTGAGCGTGAGATTAGGCAGCACACGCCAATCGTCCTGGACGAACAATCCAAAGTCGAACTGATTCAGGGCAGCAAGAGGATTGCCGGCGCTCAGCGTGAACTGACTTGCCCCGCCACCGGAAGCTCGAATCTGCTCGGGTGTCAGACGATTTTGAATCCCGAGCAGTGTGAGCCGATAGCCGTTCAGGGAAGTAAAGGTAAAAGTGCCGGCATAATTTTGCATGGACTGATCGGTTAACGAAACACCGCGCATCAAGCCGCCCCATCGTACGGTATGCGAACCACGCACCTGCGTCGTGAAGTTCTGCAACTCGTAGCGATTTTGGCGGTTGAAAGAATTGCCTACCGGCGACCCGCCATCGCTGAATGCATCTGCAACTGAGATTGTCGGTCCCGTCACACCGCCATTCTGGTTAGTAGTCTGGCGGCGAAAGCGGAAGCGCGTTTCGTTCACCGTCGTTGCGCTTAACACTCCCGTCTCGATCAGTCCAATGGTATCTTCGCCTCCGCGCACATTGTAGGCGCGCGACGGCAGTGAAAAACCGCCAACCCCCTGGTTATCGCTGGCGTCGCGGGCGTACGTATAACGGACGCTCAGGTGGTGGTTGGAGTTGAGCTGCCGGTCAACCTTGAAATTGATCTCGGTGTTCACAAGCGGTGTGAGGATTGCCGCCGTAAACAGAACCATATTCAGGTTCTGATCCAGTATCGTTGCGTTCACGATGGCATTCTCAGTAATGTTTCTGCGCTCAAAATCGGCAAAGAAAGACGTCTTCTTTCCCAGCGGTCCACTAAGCTCCCCTTCCAACTGGCGGCGGCGGTAGGGAGGTTTAGACTTCACGAAGGTGTTACGCGAATTGAAAACAGCATCGCTGAACTGGTAGATCAGACTGCCATGGAACTCTCCCGTTCCCGGCTTGGTGAGAATTTCAATGCGGCCCTGGCCCGGCCGGTCAAACTGCGCCGCAAAAGGATTCTGGTTAATCCGTATCTCGCGGATCGATTGTTTAGAAGGCAGCCGCCCGCCCGTGAATCCGTCAATGAAGAATTGCCCGCCGTTGGGTCCCGCGGCCGGACCGGCGAGCGCCTGAAGATCGGCTGACAAATCGTCACGGTCGTCCGGTAGAGCTTCCAGGTCGGCATTTCGTAATACAAGAGCCCCGGCATTATTGGCCGGGTCTGTATCGACTATCCCCGTTGGCTGGGCCTCCACCGTGACTTGCTCGGACTGCGTGCTCAGCGTCAAAGAAATGTTCAGCGGCAGAATACTTCCGGCCGCGACCTGCGGCACAGCAAGCTGGTAAGCGGCAAAGCCGGGAGCGGAGGCGCGTACAGTGTAGGCTCCGGCAGCTAGTCCATTCAGTGTGTACCGCCCCAGTGCGTCACTTCGGGTTTTGCGCACTACATCCGATCCGGCGGACGCGGTAATTTCCGCCTTCGGGATGGCAGCCCCGGACGGATCCGTAACCACTCCCTGGATAACCGCGAACCTGGCCTGTCCCCAGAGACAGCTCTGAATAAAGACGATCAGAAACGTATGGCTGCGGAGAGAAATGGAATGCATCTTTACATACGATTGTGCAGTCCGATTCTGAAGAAGCGATGAAAACAGGTACGGTGTCGAAAATTCCTCTCGCCAATTGTCGATCTTGAGGTTTTCGTTCGTCGTTCTGTCGGAGGCGGTCCTGACCACGCCTCCAGCTTCAGTAACCGTTTCAGAACCACGACCGTAAGGGAGTGTTAAAAGGAGATCAACAATGAGTCGCTATAATTTGCGCGCGATCGCCCAAGTGCTGTCGCCCGTCGTCTTTGCCTCGGTGCTCGCCGCCGGACAAGATCTAACGTCCTCGGACCGTGAAAAAGGCCTGCGCTATCTCGCCGACACGCGCAATGGCCTCGTCGACGCTACTAAGGGTCTTTCTGAGGCACAATGGAAGTTCAAATCCGCGCCCGATCGCTGGTCGATCGCGGAGATCGTCGAGCACCTTGTCCTCGTGGAGAATCTCTTGCTGGAGAATATTCGCCCGCAGCTCGCAAGCTCCTCCTCCGTCGCGCCGGCGGATCGAGATCCGAAGCAAATCGATGCGGCGATTCTGGCGCAGATGCCGGACCGCTCCACGAAGTACCAGGCTCCGCCGCCGATCGTTCCAACCGGGCGCTGGACCGCTCAAGCCGCACTGGATAGATTTCTAACAAGCCGTCAACAGACCGTCGCCTTCTTAAAGTCAGACGCCGATTTGCGCGGGCACCTAGTGAGTCACCCGGTGTTCGGCTCGATGGACGGCTACGAATGGATCCTGGCGATCGCCGCCCATACCGATAGGCACACAAAGCAGATTCTGGAGGTCAAGGCCGATTCCAATTTTCCAAGAAATTAGGGGCTAGGGTTTAGGGACTGGGGGCTGGGGCCGATGGGGACTCGTTCGGGTTGGGAACTAGACTGGGGGTTGGAGAATCTGGCCACCGTTGACGTAAGAGCCGAGGTGCTTCCCCAGCCCCGAGTCCCCAATCCCCAGTCTCTACCGGAGCAACCATGCGCTACATGATGCTGATCTACACACAAGAAAATGCCGCGGAACGGATTACGCCCGAGGAAATGGAGAACGTGAAAGCCACGCATTGGTCGGTCATGCAAGAAGCCACGCAGAAGGGCATCTTTCACGGCGCGGAGCCGTTGAAGTCTACGACAACCGCCACCACTGTCCGCGTTCAAGAAGGAAAAGTCTTCAGCACCGACGGCCCGTTCGCCGAGACCAAGGAACAGCTCGCGGGGTACTACATTCTCGATTGCAAGGATTTGGACGAAGCCATCGAGTGGGCCGGTAAAATTCCAAGTTCATGCGGCGGAGCTTCCGGTTGTGTTGAGATTCGGCCCCTTGCCGGCTTGCCACCGCGCTAGCAGACTCGGCATGCATGCTGGATGCAAGAACAGCCGTGGAGTCCGTCTTTCGCGAGGAGAGCGGCCGCATTATCGCGACGCTGATCCGCATCTCCGGCTCATTTGATCGCGCCGAGGAAGCTCTGCAAGAAGCCTTTGCGTCGGCGCTCGCCCACTGGCCCGCCAAAGGCATTCCACAAAATCCTGGAGCCTGGATTACGGCCGCGGCGCACAGAAAGCTCATCGATCAAAGCCGGCGAGAGCGCACCAAACGTGAGAAACAGGATTCGTTACTGCACGCAACGGCAGCCGCCATCCCGCGGGACAACTTCGATCTGGAGGAAATGTCCATGCCTTTTCCAGATGACCGGCTGCGTTTGATCTTCACCTGCTGCCATCCGGCGTTGAACCGCGAGGGTCAGGTGGCTTTGACGCTGCGTACGCTCGGCGGCTTGAGCACCGCGGAAATTGCCAAGGCATTTCTGTTGCCTGAACCCACCATGGCGCAGCGCCTGGTCCGAGCCAAACGCAAGATCCAGGAAGCCCACATTCCTTATGCGGTGCCGCCGCCGCACCGGCTGGCCGAGCGTCTGACTTCAGTACAAGCGGTGGTCTATCTGATCTTCAATGAAGGCTACTCCGCCGCCACTGGCGATCGATTGGTGCGAAGGGATTTGTGCCTGGAGGCGATCCGGCTCGGTCGTGTCTTATGCGAATTGGTGCCCGAAGAGCCCGAAAACATTGCGCTGCTGGCATTGATGTTGTTGCATGATTCACGCCGCGACGCTCGTGTTTCAAACGGACAGCTAGTTACGTTGGAAGAACAGGATCGCTCACTTTGGGACGAAAGCGAAATCTCAGAGGGCCTCGGGTTGGTGGAACAGGCGCTGCACTTGGGACGCGCCGGTCCCTATCAATTGCAGGCCGCGATCGCCGCGCTGCACGCGCAGTCGAAAAGCGCTCGGGATACCGATTGGCCACAAATCGCGGCCCTCTATGGAAAACTGCTGGAGTTCAATTCCTCTTCCGTGATTGCGCTCAATCGTGCCGTGGCAATTGCCATGAGCGCCGGATTAGAGGCAGGACTGCAAGCCATCGATGCACTTGGCCCTTCTGGCGAATTGGAGAAATATTATCTCTTCCACGCCGCCCGTGCGGACATATTGTTTCGGATGGATCGCCTGGAAGAAGCAGCGATGGCCTATCGCACTGCATCCGGTCTGGCCGGCAATCGCATTGAGCAGGATTTTCTCGCGCGGCGGCTGGCGTCAGTCGAAGCTGCGATGCGCGAACGTCAGGCCCATGGATCGTAGGTTCCAAAAGTCCAGATGTGCCCTTCCAGGTCGCGGCACGTATATCCGCGGCCTCCGTAATCCTCATTCTTGATATCGATCGCCATTTCAGCGCCCGCCGCCTTCGCTCGCTGATAGTGCGCATCCGCGTCCGGGACGACGACATAGACACTCTGCGTCACGGCTCCGCCCGTTTCGTCCGGCTGTTTGGTCAACTTGCCGTACTCACCTGGCGCTACTGAACCGAGCATGATCATCCCGTTGCCGAGAATGAGCTGAGCGTGAGCGATGGCTCCGTTCTCGCCCGGTATCACCACGTGCTGCTCAAATCCAAATGCCTCGCAAAGCCATTCGATAGCTTTCGGCGCATTACGATACCGCAAGGCAGGGACGATATTTGCTTTGTTGACTGTCATTGTTTTCTCCTGGTTCCAATTGTGCGCGAAATGCGGAGGGCGCGTATTGTAAAAAAACGAACACCGGCAAGTCCGGCTAGTTCCGAAGAACTTCAATCGCAGAAAGCGCGTAAATCGCGGCGCAGTCCACCAGATTTTTCACGCTGACGTATTCCCTCGGCCCATGCGACACCTGCAACAAGCCGGGTCCATAGGCAAGCGCGGGTATGCCCAGTTGCGCATAAAACCTGATCTCGAGCAAACCCGGACACATCTCGAACACCGGGGTTCGGCCCTTGACAATTTCGATCTGCCGCGCCAGAACCTGGGCCGGCATCGAGGTCTCGGGGACGCCAGCTCCTTGTGCTTCCTGGAACACTTCATACTCGAGAGTTCCCGCGTCCCGGAATTTGTCCAGTACGGCAAGCAGACGAGCCTTTTCTTTAGCCAGACTCTCCTCCGGATTGATGCGCCGATCGACGGTGAACGAGCACACTTCAGGCACCACGTTGAAATTCGTTCCTGCGCGAACCTCGCCCCCAATCAGGAGAATAGAATTGCGAGCGGCATCCGGAGAAATTCGATACGCCGTCGTCCGCGCCTGCACTTCGTCGCGAAGAGCCTGGAGTTCCTTGCAGATTTCCAGGGCATGTTCAAACGCATTGATCCCCTTGTAGTGGTGACCAACGTGAGCCGATTTTCCCTTCACGGCGATTCGCGCCGAAATAGCGCCCCGGCAGGCGTTCCATATCATGCCGCTAGTCGGCTCAGCAGTAAACATCGCCAAGGCATCGCTCTCCAGCCGCTGCTGCTCCGCCAGACGCGCCGTACCGCGCTTTCCCCCGGTCTCTTCGTCGGGAACGAACATAAGGACGATTCGTCCATTCAACTTCACGCCCAAATCCTTCAGCGCGCGTACGGCGTACATCATGGATATCAGGCCGCCTTTCATGTCCGCGCTGCCTCGCCCGAATACATGTGCGTTACGAACAGAAGGCGTAAACTGCCGCGGGTCAGACGCCGGAACTACGTCGTAATGGCCATGAAAGTAGACCGCCGGGCCGCCGGAACCAAAGGTGCTCCGGATGCAGGCCGCGCCCTCGGATTCAATCAACTCAGCGTCGAGTTCAAGATCGCGAAGTTGGCGTACCAACTCATCCCGGCATTCGCTATAACAATTGCCTGGAGGATTCTCCGTCGGGATGCGGATCAACTCCGAAAGCGCTTCGACCATCCGCGGCTTATATCCATGGACATACTCCAATACAGCACTTCGCGAGACATCGGTCATTCTATTCTTCCTCGTCACGTGTAACAAAAAGTAACGTGTCCACTAAGTAAGTTACTCTCTTGAAAATCCGTAAGCTGCGATGTACTATCATTCCTGCCGTGTCAAAGGTCGTTCGCGGAGGAGAAAAGATGCGAGTTCATAAACGTGAGACTCATCGAGGCTTCACTTATCGAATTGCTGGTGGTAATCGCGATTATCGCAATTCTCATCGGCTTACTTCTTCCGGCAGTGCAGAAAGTGCGCGAAGCCGCCAATCGAGCCCACTTACTCGGCGTTCTGACGCAGATCGCATCCGCGGAAAAATCATTTTTCGGTCAAACGGGCCACTACACCGTGCAGCCGGCCGGGTTCGCGCCACAGTCGAACGGGTTCAATTGCACGATCACGCTACCGCCCGCTGCGAATATGTTTCACGTAGTCTGCACTCCGGCGGCGCTCGGTAAAACTGGTTCTGACAGTTGCGGAGTCGATCAGGCCGGACCGCCAAAGTGTACGCCGATTGCGCGCGCGGCTGAACTGACGGATGCTATGTTCCTGCGCATGGCTGCCATTGGTTCAAGGTTTGTCGGCGATTCCATATTTTTGGCCGATGGGTCCGTGAGGCCGCGGGACATCCGCGACAATTTCGCCTCGCAAGGGCTCGTGCCCCAGGTGTTCAATATGTTCGACCTCAATCATGACGGCACAGTCACGCTCAGCGAGATCCAGGCCAGTTCACACCCTGGTGGCGTAAATCTTCCGGCAGTCCAAGGCGTATTTCTCCCGGAGGTCCAAGACGTAATACGACTGATACTCGCGGAAATGGCATTGGGCGCGGGCGGTGAACAGGTCGCAAGTCTACCTGGAGTGAAGTTGTCCGGGTTGCCCCGCCGGCTCTGCACTAATGACGATCAGGGCGATGAGGACGGGCACGACGCTCCCAAAGTTTGCCCAATTTTCCCGGAGCCTCCGGTTTCAAAACCGACGCGGCCGGAAGAATAATTTCACGGCGATTTCGCGACTTGGACAGCGCGAAAAATCAACAGCCCAACTATGGCTAATGCGAAAACGATCATCGCGACGCCCAACCAGCGCGTGGTGGGATCGGGCGGCGGGTTCACCGCGCCCGCTCCCGAATCGCCGGAACACGAACGCTCTTCTGCAATTCAATGTGGATCGAGTGCTTGGAACGCAGCCACTGCGCCTCCGCACCCACCACGGCATCCGCGCGTGGATCGAATGCTGCCGACCGGTCGAAGACGGCAACGCCGATTGTATATTCCCTGATGTCGGAGGTTTTTCCGGCCAGGGTTTGCTCTACGATAAAACGAAAAGAGGGGTGGCTGAAGAATATCTTCTCAGCTTGCCGTTTGATCGCGCTGTTCTGGAGCGCCTGACTCACTACAAGGTTACGCACTTTCAACTTGTTCTATCACGTTTCTTAGGGTTATCAAAACCTTGCCCGAATGGCGGACGCAAACGGCGTGCTGAGGGCCGTGAGAAATGGCAGGCGAACAACGACCAGCGCTGACGAACATCGCTGGGTTTGTCTAGGCGCTACAATCGGCCCAGGAGAAGAGAACCATCACGCTCCGCGGATGGAGCCACAGCACACCGTTGCTACACTTGGCGTAAGTAATTTCTGTGGACTCCAAATCGAACGATCCACGCTGCAACTTTGAAGCCAACCCCACGATTGAGGAGATCATCGCCCAACAGGGGAAAGGTCCTATTTAATTTTGATCGTACTCTGGCTAGCGGCTTCGGTGATCCACGAAGGGCACAACTGGTCTTCAGGTTAGTTTCCTGATATAGTCGCGCTCGATAAATGGACGACTTCTGTTTCGTTTTCTGATAACATACATCAGCTAGGGGGTGGGGGATGAGTAAGATGGCCGTAGCTCTTACTTTTCTGGTGAGCAGTACTCTGGTGGGACAGGATTTTCGCGCCACCATCACCGGACAGGTCACCGACAGCTCCAAGGCGGCCGTGCCCGGAGCTGCAGTCAAGGCAATTCAGCCGGGAAAAAATGAAGTCACTCAAACCGTAACCAACAAAGAAGGCTATTACTCGCTTTCGTTTCTCACGCCGGACAAGTATATCGTCGAAGTTGCCGCTCCGGGTTTCAAGAGTGTCCGCCGTGAGAACGTGGTGCTGCTCGTGGCCGACAAACTGGACCTGTCTTTCATGCTGGAAGTCGGCCAGATGAGCACCGAAATCACGGTGACCGCCGCCTTGGATTTGATCGATTCAACGAATGGGTCGGGCGGACAGAATTTCGACACTCTGCAAACTTCAGAATATCCGTTGAATGGGCGGCAGGCTTACATGCTGATGGAACTGGCGCCGGGCGTGATATTCACCCAGGAACAGTTTGGGGCCAACGGCTACTCGGGCACGCGAGGCTGGGATACTTCCGGCGCATATGTCATGAACGGTGGCGTGCAAGGGACCAATCAATTCCTGCTGAATGGCGCGCCCGTCAGCCTCACCGGCTCCTGGCAGGTGGCGCCAAACATGGAAGCCATCCAGGAATTCAAGGTGATGACCAACACTTTCGATGCGCAGTATGGGCGCACCGGCGGAGGCACCGTCAACACCACCATCAAGTCCGGCGCAAATCGCGTGCACGGCTCGCTGTTTGAATATCTACGCAATTCCGTGCTGGATGCGAACACCACGCAGAACAACCAAGTGGGCGCTCCACGCGGAAAACATATCACCAATCAATTCGGCGGTACTGCCGGGGGTCCTATCCGAAAAGACAGGGACTTCTATTTCGCGAGCTTTGAAGGGTTTCGGGAACGGGTCCCATTTCCGCTGGTGACCGACAGTCCGCCGGCCGATCTACGCAATGGTCAGAATTTCTCGAACTTCGGCATCCAGGTCTACGATCCGATCTCGGTCCGGAAGTGTGTTTCGGGTGTGGACACGGCCAAAGGAACGAATTGCTTCGGCACTTATGTTCGCGATCCCTTTCCGGGAAACGCGATTCCCGCAAGCCGCATCAGCCCAGCCGGCCAGAAGATCCTCGATCTGTATCCGACACCAAACGCGCCGGGCCAGTCGCAAAACTATTTCGCGACCGCGAACGTTGGCGCCTACCGCTACGACCAACCGATGGGCCGCTGGGATCACGTCTCCGGCAACGGGGATCGCCTGTATGCGATGTTCACTTTCCAGCACGGACATGAATTCCGCAGCCAGAACGGGTTCCCACCACCCGCCGAATACGGCAATATCGTGTCGCAACGCACATCGCAGACGTACATCGCCGATTGGACCCGGATCCTCTCGCCCAGCGCGATTCTCGATCTCCGATTGTCGTTCGGCCGGTTTACACAATACTTC
>CATPCJ010000225.1 GCA_955652915.1 uncultured Bryobacteraceae bacterium | reverse complement strand
TTGGAGCGTTCGGCTTCCAACTCCTCCAGAGAATCCAGCATGGCGTGACCTCCTTCTCTGAGTGTATATAAACACTCAGATATACGCCATAAAAAAGAAATCGAAGCGATCTGCCACTTCGATGTCGCACACCCACTTGAGATCCTCCGGAAGTGGAACTTGGTCCGAATGTGGTACTCTAGATGGAGCCTTTGAGATTACTAGTACGTCATTTGAACCAGCGCGAGGAGAACTTCGTTACACATTCGGTTCCCGCCTCCTTATTGCCCTCAATCCAGACGTCGGTACTTCATCGCTAGAAAGAGACAGAGAAGAGAGAAACATGAAAGAAACAGGTACAGTGAAGTGGTTTAACGCTGGAAAAGGTTTTGGATTCATCCAGCGCGACAACGGTGAGGACGTATTCGTCCATTTTTCAGCCATTGAGGCCAGCGGTTATCGCACGTTGGACGAAGGCGCCCGTGTTACGTTTGTCGTAAAACGAGGGCCCAAGGGATTGCAGGCGGAACAAGTCAGTTTGGCATAAGCTTTGGTTGAATTGGGCGGCGCCTTCCGAGCGCCGCCTCACGGTACCGTGAGTGAGGAAATTTCCCCTTCACGCCCATTTGATGGTTGCTAGTTCCAACCTGTGCATTGGTCGTGTGTGATGCGACAGGCCCCGCCGCTTGAAGGTGCGGCATCCATGCAGTTCCTCTATATGGGCTTCAGCCAGCAAGCCAACGTTCGCATTTTTCGCTTCCAGGGTGTAATGCCGAGAGAGCGTCCCACCAGGACGGTGAAGAATCTGGAATTCATGCTGAGCGCGGACATGGCGCTACTGTCTCAACATCGCATTCGCGTACAGGATGCGCCGACACTTTGTCTCCAGATCCTGGACGCAGCTTTCACCAGCGATGAAGAGCAGGCCATCCAGTTTGCCAGCTATCTCATCACTCACGCCGACGTTTCCAAATTCGCATCGGCCCGAAACGCGCTCGAGGAATCCAAGATCGCCCGCCGCAAGCATCGGCCCCCGTTCAAGCCGTCGCCATCCTCGCAGTTGAAATGGCCGCAGGTCAAATAAGAGCTGAACGGCAAGCTGGTGGGGGCGGCAATCTTGCCTGCAGCCGCCTTTAGGCGGCCCCCCCAAGCTATTCCTTCAGCCCAGGAACATTCACCCAAGCCCGCTTGCTCCACGATTCCAGGCCCTTTTCCGCAAGCTGAACCCCCTTGGCCCCCTCCAGCAAATTCCAACGGAATGGCGACCCGGTCACAACGTGCAGCAGAAATAATTCCCACTGCCGCTTGAAGGCATTTCCAAATTCGTCCTGCTGCGGCACTTTCTGCCAATCGTCAAAATAGTTCAGTGGATTTTCGACATCCGGATTCCACACCGGCCTCGGAGTCGCCCCGTGGGACTGTATCCAGCAGTGCCTGAGTCCCGCGACCGCCGAGCCGTGGCTGCCGTCCACCTGGATCGTCAACAAATCGTCGCGCCGCACCCGCACGCACCACGAAGAATTGAAGTGCGCGATGATTCCTCCTTCCAGTTCGAAGGTGGCGTATGCCGAGTCTTCCGCGGTCGCGTCATAGGGCTGCCCCGATTCATCCCAACGTTTCGGAACATGCGTTGCTCCAACGCAGGAAACCGACTTCACCGGAGCGAACAGATTGTCAAGCACGTAGCGCCAGTGGCACAGCATGTCCATGATGATTCCGCCGCCGTCGGCCTTGCGGTAATTCCAGGACGGGCGCTGTGCGGGAATCGTATCGCCTTCAAAGACCCAGTAACCGAACTCGCCGCGAACTGAAAGTATCTTGCCAAAAAAACCGAGATCTCGAAGTGTCTTCAACTTCATCAGGCCCGGCACCCAAAGTTTGTCCTGCACCACGCCGTGCCTTACGCCGGCCTTCTTCGCCAGCTTGTACAATCCCAGGGCGTCCTCCAAATTGTCAGCGGTCGGTTTCTCGCAATAAATATCTTTGCCCGCGGCAATTGCCTTTCGCACGGACTCCGCCCGCCGGTCCGTAGTCTGAGCATCGAAGTAGACAGTGCATTGAGGGTCTGACAGTGCCTTGTCGAGATCGGTAGTCCACGGCAGATTGCCGTTTTCCCGAGCCAGTGCTTCCAGCTTGGTAGCGTTGCGGCCCACCAACATTGGCCGGGGCATGATCCTGTTTCCATCCGGCGTGGCGACTCCACCCTGCGCCATGATTTCGAGAATGGATCGGCGTAGGTGCTGATTCAAACCCATGCGCCCGGTGACGCCATTCATGACGATGCCCACCGAATGGACTGTTCTGGAACTCAATCAATCCTCCTTGCGTGCTGTACATTGTGGCCGTGCGCCGGCCGGCAGCGGCGGCACTTCGATACCGGCGCGCGGCAAGGTGCCATCCAGTTCCTGACGCCAGTGCGCGACATCGCCCGCCGGTCCGTAGCAATAAATCATGCGCAGCGGCGTCGAGCCGATGTTTGTCAGTTGGTGAAACACGCGCGGCGGAATAGATACCGCTTGGCCGGTGGACAACGTCGATCGCTCCTCGCCCAGGCACATTTCGCCAGTGCCTTCGACGATGAAATAAATTTCTTCCTGATCCTGATTGTGCCAGGGCACCTGCCCGCCGTTTGGTTCCAGCGTGACGTGACCCATGGAAAAGTTGGACGCTTGGATCGGGCTCATGCCGCCCACCAGATTCTGAGTGCGCCGTCTGGCGGGATAAGTGCGGCCCGCGATTTGGGAAAGATCCGCGATAATCATTTGATTGTCTTCCTGGACTACAACACCGGTCCGATGCGCCAGGGAACAAACTCCTTGTGACCGAGCCGTTCGCTGGACGTTTTCTCGCCCGATGCCACGCGCAGAAGCATGTCGAAGATCTCGCGGCCAACCTCGGCCACCGTGCCTTCACCATCGGCGATGCGGCCGGCATTGATGTCAATGTTGTCGCGCATGCGCCGGAATATGGCCGTGTTGCTCGAGATCTTGATCACGGGAATAGTAGGGAAACCGATGGCGCTGCCGCGGCCAGTTGTAAAGGCAATAAGATTCACGCCTCCAGCCGCGAGTCCCGTCAACGACACCGGATCATAGCCGGGCGTGTTCATGAACACAAAACCAGGTGACGTGATGCGCTCGGCATAATCCACCACGTCGGTCATGGGAGAAGTTCCGGCCTTTGCAACAGCGCCTAGCGATTTCTCGAGAATGTTGGTAAGCCCGCCCTCTTTATTTCCCGGCGACGGGTTGTCGTCGAAGCTTCCGCCGAATCGACGCAGGTAAGTTTTGTAACCAGCCACGAACCCGAGCAGTTTTTCCGCGACCGCGCGACTGCGCGCGCGCCGGACAAGCAGATGCTCGGCGCCGAAGATCTCGGTGGTCTCGGCCAGCACCGCCGTCGCGCCAATCGCGGCCAGCATGTCCGAACAAACGCCGAGGGCGGGGTTGGCTGTAATCCCCGAAAAGGAATCCGATCCGCCGCAATTCAAGCCCAAAACAATTTTGGATGCCGATGTTTCGACGCGCCTTTCCGCGCTGGCGCGCTCCATCATCCCGGTAATCGACTTTCGCGCAGCCTCCAGCGTGGCGCGGGTTCCGCCGCTGGCCTGAACAGTCATTCCCAAAAGCCGATCCGTTCGCGGCGCGCCCTCACCCAGGTAATGATCGATCTGGTTGACTTCGCACCCCAGTCCAAGAATAATCGCGGCCGCGACGTTGGGATGGTTGAGCACGCCACCCAGCGTGCGCTGCAACTGTTCGGTATCGGGTCCAATGGTGTGGCCGCAGCCTTCGCCATGCGGAAAAGCAACCACGCCGTCTACGTTGGGCGGCAGTGTCTCCCGCGCGTAGCTCTCCGCGATCAGCTCGGCGGTATGCGCGGCGCAATTGCTGGCCGCGACTACAGCGATATAGTTACGCGTGCCAACCCGCCCGTCTTCACGCGGGAAACCGAGGAATGACGGAATGTTCTGGGGCGTCTGCGGTAGCGGGATTTCCGACTCCGGAAATTCGTAGTGAAGCGCGAGTTCTTCGAACCCGACGTTGTGCGTGTGGACGTGCCGTCCCGGCTCGATAGGAACGCGCGCGCGGCCCATCATCTGCCCGTATCGCACGATGTTCTCGCCCGCGCCGATGCGGACGACGGCCACCTTGTGCCCCGCCGGAATGGGATCCTCAACCGTCAGCGTGCGTCCCGCGATTCTCAATTGTTGACCTGGCGAAAGCGACACGCGGGCGATGGCGATGTTGTCGGCGGCGTTCAAGTGGATGACGGCATTTTCGGCCGTCGGCATTTTCGCTATTTCCAGAAGACCCATGGACTACCTTTCCAAAACCGTTTCCGTGATTTGCTCGCCGCTGTGAACGTGAAACAAATTGCCCTGAGGATGTATCCACAATCCCTCGCCACCCGCCGGCACTGGAATATCCTCGATCTTGGTGGCGGTGATGAACTGGCTGGTTTCCACTCCAGGAATCAGTTTGCCGATGTGAACGTGGACGTGGCACTGCGTCTGAACGCTGGGCGCGTTGTAGGCGATCGCCCACTGATCGTCGAAGAGCGATTTCGCTTTCGCAATCGCGGCGCTCCACAATTCAGCGCGCTGCTCGTTGTTCAATTGATCCATGGAGCGCGGATGAATTCGGGGCAGAGCGAGCCAGCGGCCAGGTTTGCTGGGATTCGCATCCTTGAGAAAAAACACCTTAACGTCGGCGTTCTGTTTTTCTGCTTCCCGGCACAGACTGCACGAGCGGGCTTCCATTGTCTCCGGCCGCGCCACATCGCAGGCGCAGTTAACTAGATCGGCGCGCAGTACGGCCACTGCCAGCAACACGACGGGAATCAGAAAGCGTTGCACCCAACTCGATTATATAGCCCGCATGCGTTATGGCTCACTATACTGGGGGTTGCTCTCGGAAATATCCTGGAAACGGTGGACACTTCTGTTCGCCAGCGCCGCCGCACTGTTTTTCCTCTACGTATTCGGCCTGACCCGCGCAGGTTTGATCGGCCCGGATGAACCCAGGTACGCCGCCATCGGCGCCGCCATGGCGCACACCGGCGATTGGGTGACGCCGAGGCTATGGGGTATTCCGTGGTTTGAGAAACCGGCACTTCTGTATTGGATGACGGCCACTGCATTCAAAGCGGGGCTCGGTGAGGATCTTGCGCCAAGATTGCCGGTCGCGATTCTTAGCGTGTGTTTTCTAGTGTTTTTCTTTGTTGCCTTGCGTCGTGAGTTCGGGGAACGAGCTGCATTTTACGCCACGGCCATTCTCGCCACCTCGGCATGGTGGCTGGCATTCAGCCACAGCGCTGTGCCGGATTTACCGATGTCCGCGACATACGCGGCCGCGATGCTGTTGGCAATGCGGCTGGCGTTTTCGGATAAGCCGTCGAGCGCGCCGGACGCCATCGCCGCTGGCGTTCTGCTCGGATTGTCCGTGCTTGCGAAAGGCTTGGGGCCGCTTGCACTGTTCCTTCCAGCGGTGTGGTTTCTACGCCGCAAGCTTCGGGATTTATTTCTGCTCTCTGTTGTGACCGCCATGATCGCGGCGCCCTGGTACGTGCTAATAATTCTGCGCCACGGCCAGCCCTTCATCGACGAGTTTTTCTGGAAGCAAACTTTCGGCCGCCTGGCTTCACATGCTCTGATGCACGAGCGTCCCTTCTGGTTTTATGTGCCGATGTCGATCGGTGGGCTTTTCCCCTGGAGTCCGCTCCTTGCGATCCTGTTTGCTAAACGCATATACAAAGATCAGCGTGCTGTCTTTCTGCTTGTTTGGTCCGCTTGGGTACTGATCTTCTTCTCGATCTTTCTCAATAAACTGCCTGGTTACGTGCTTCCAATGTTTCCCGCCGTGGCAGCCTTGATCGGAATCGCGCTGGCACAAGCGGAACAAAGGACCTCGAAAATGATTTGGCTGCTGGGCACCTGTGGAATGCTGTTCTGGTTCATTCCCGCTATTCAAGTTGTTCTTCCGCGCGCCTTGCAATCCGGCCTGTCGCACGTTTCCATTCAGCTCCCCTACCTGTGGATTATTCCCGCGCTTGGACTCGGATTGTGCTGTGCCCTGCTGGAGCGGAGTGGACGCCGGACCGCCGCCGTCGCCACGATTGCGTCGGTCGCCGTTATCTCGGTGGTGGGTTTGATTTGCAAAGTCTACCCTCTGCTGGACATGACCGTGTCCGCTCGTGGTATCTGGAAATCCACTGTGCCTTCTATCACTTGCGTGACCGAATCGAATCGCACTTGGCTCTACGGCTTGAACTATTACGCGGGTACCGATCTTCCCGATTGCAAATAACCGTGGAATATAGTAATCTCTATAGAGATAAGGGTATTTGCCATGAGCACCTCAGCAACCGCCGAAACTCGAACTCTGCAGCAGCAGACCGAGGCCGAGTATGATGCCACGGTCCGCGCTGACATCGAACTCTTTCGCGCCCACTCTGAAAAGTTCACCGCCGGCGAATTGACCGTCGACGAATTCCGCGCGCAACGCCTGCGCCGCGGAGTCTATACGCAGCGGCAACCGGATGTGCACATGATCCGCACGAAGATTCCGGGCGGAATACTCACCGCCGCGCAAATGGATCAACTGGCGCGGATCGGCGACGAGTTCGGCGGCGGTAAAGGGCATCTCACCACGCGGCAAAACATGCAGTATCATTTTGTTCCCCTGGCGCAAGTGCCGGCGCTGCTGCATATGCTGGCCGATGTTCGGATGACGACGCGCGAGGCCTGCTACAACACCGTTCGCAACGTCACCGCCTGCCCGTTGAGCGGATTGCTGGAAGACGAACCATTCGACGTCCAACCGTACGCGCGCCAGGTTGCTTTTGCATTCCTGCACAAGGAATTAACCGACAGTCTGCCGCGTAAATTCAAGATTGCTTTTTCCGGATGCAAGGAAGACTGCATGGTGGGCGCGATCCACGATATTGGTTTGCGCGCGGTGATTCGGGACGGGAAGCGCGGATTCCGCATGGTGGTTGGCGGCGGGCTGGGTCCGCTGCCGGTCGAATCGATTTTGCAGGATGAGTTTGTTCCAGTGGAGCGGCTGGTGAACAAGTGCGAAGCCGTGATCCGCGTGTTCAGCAAGTACGGAAACCGCAAGAACAAGAACATGGCGAGATTAAAATTTGTTGTTCGTTCTCGCGGCGCCGAGTGGGTGAAGGAGCAGATCGAGAAAGAATACCAGGACATTCTCGCCAATGGCGGTATTCCGATTCCGGAGGCGATCCCCGAAGGATTCGGTGGTTTCCAATCAGTACCACCACCGTTAGGCAATGCCGACCTGCTTCCCGTGCTCTCGAACGGACATTCGAATCCGGAATACGAGCGCTGGCTTCAGACCAATATCCGCGAGCAGAGGCAGACGGGTTACGCCATGGTGACGGTGAAGATTCCTCAAGGAAACATGAGTGGCGAGCAGATGCGCGGCGTCGCCGGCCTTGCGCGGAACGCCGGTGACGGATTACTGCGAGTCACGATCGAGCAGAACTTGGTGCTCGGTTTCATTCCCCTGCGCGTTTTGCCCAGAGTTTATCGGGCGCTTCAGGAAATCGATCTCGCGGGTGCGGGCGCCGAGGAAATTGATGACGTCGTGACTTGTCCTGGCGCTTACAGTTGTAACCTGGCGTTGACGAAATCCATGAACCTGGGGGCCGCGCTGGCGGACGAGGTACGCGGTCATCCGGATGCGAAGGTTCGCAAACTGAAGATCAAAATCAGTGGCTGCCCGAACTCCTGCGGGCAGCATTGGATCGGCGATATCGGATTCTATGGCAATGCGCGGAAGATTGACGGCAAGGAACTGCCATATTATCTGATGCTGCTGGGCGGCGGTTACGACTCCGATGGAATGATGCGGTTCGGCGTGGCGATTCAAAGCATTCCTGCGCGGCTGGCGCCAGTGGCCGTGAAGCGTGTGCTGGATCACTTTGTCGCGAATCGTCAACAGCCGGAAACTTTCCGCGAGTATGTGCTGCGGCACAAGGTCGAGACTTTCCGGACCATGACCAACGATCTGGTGAAGCCCGCCGAGATTTTCCCGGAAATGTACCAGGACTGGGGCGATGATGTCCAATACTCGCTACAACTTGGCCGCGGCGAGTGCGCCAGTTAGAAACGAAAATCGCATCGCAGACTACGTGCCGCGATGCGATTTGTGCAAAACGAACCCAACTTAATGGCGTCAGGCCCTTTTCGAGGATCGGGCGCTTTGTGTCTTGGCGACTTCGATAAACGCGCCATTGGCTAAAGCGAAGGCCGGCATCGAAATCGACCGGTCCACCAGGTCGGCCATGGCGTGCACCGCCAAACCTTCCGCATCCCTCAGGAACGTCAACGAGTTGCATGTCACATCGTAATCCACGTGGACACAATCTCCGCCGCGGACCTGATCGGTTGCGATCAGATTGGACAAGGGCTGAACCAGCAGCCTTTCGATGGCCCGTTTCAGATGACGAGCGCCGTACTTGAGATCCGTTCCTTCCTTTAGCAAGAAGTCTTTGGCAGACTCGCTAGCCTTGAAAACAAAGGATCGATCGGGTGACGTATTGAAGATCCGCTGCTGAACCATATTCAGTTCGATGTCCAGGATTCTCTTCAATTCACTGGTACCCAACGGTTTGAAGGTCACAATCTTGTCGAGCCGGTTGATGAATTCCGGAGTGAACTTGCGCCGCGCCGCATCCGCGCCGCTGCGGCTCAGCTTCGCATTCAATTTCTCATCAATGGCTCCGTCTTTGGGTTTCCCTATGTTGTCGCACGCGCCGAAGCCAAGGCGTGGGTTCATCAAGGAGCTCATCTCGGTAGCTCCGAGGTTGCTGGTCATGAAGATGAGAGCCCGCGAGAAGTCGACCTTCCGGTTGTCACCCAACGTCAGAGTGCCTTTGTCCAGAATGCCGAGCAAGAGGTTCCAAAGGGCATCGCTGGCCTTCTCGATTTCATCGAAAAGAACAAAACTTAATTTGCATGTTTCAGTGTGGTACTGGCTCAGAACTTCCTGGCTCAATAAGGGATGCGTCTCGCGATGACCAAGATATCCGGGAGGCGATCCGATCAACTTTGCAATTTCGTGACTGTGCTGGAATTCCGCGCAATCGATCTTGACAACCGAGCGAGGGCTCTTCACCAGCGATTCGGCCGCAGCTTCGACGATACGCGTCTTGCCGGAACCAGTGGGGCCTAGGAACAGGAAGCTTCCGATGGGGCGCCCGGGAGGCGTCATCCCCGTGAGATACATCTGATAGATGTTCACGATTTGTTGGATGGCTTCGTCTTGTCCGACGATCAGGCGGTTTAGGCTTACTTCCAAAGCTTCTGCCTCTCGTCCTGTTCTTGTCGGATCTAATGGAACATTAACCCGTGACATTTTGTTGGCCCCTTTCATCAACTCCGCCCTACCTTAGAGCAACTTGCATGCCACATCCGACGGGGACCGGTCTGAAGCCCTATTTCCCGGGCTTTGAAGGTCTCACTTCGACAATGCTTATCAAAGTTCTGGCAGGAGTTTTCAATAGCATGAGAACGATTTCCGCGATGTCGGCGGGAGCGATCTTCCACTTTTCACCTCCAGAATTCGAACTAAAATCAGTTGCAACGCTTCCAGGCAAAATGTAGCTGACCTTGACGTTTTCGTTGCGATGGTCGAGCATTATTGCTTCGCTCAACCCATTCAACCCAAACTTTGAGGCATTGTAAGCCGCCCCACCAGCAAACGCATTCTTACCGGCCAAGCTGCTTATGTTGATGATGTAGCCGCCCCGGTTTCGAAATCTGTGAAGCGCTTCCTTGCAACAATAGAAGACACCCGACAAATTCGTGTCCAGCGTTTTCCGCCACTCCTCAACCGTCAACTCCGCTGCACTCTTGAAAATTCCCACACCGGCGTTGTTCACAACGATGTCGAGTTGACCTAGCTCCCGGTCCACCTGTTCAAAGAACCTGCTAACTTCTGTGCTGTCCCTTACATCGGCAACTTTTGCTACCACTTTACTTTTCGACGTGCCGGTGAGTTGTGTTAAGGCACTGTCAATGTTTTCCTGGCTGCGCGCGCAAATCGCGACGCCGGCGCCAGCGGCGGCCAGCGCCTGGGCGATCGCCAAACCGATCCCGCGCGCACCGCCGGTGACCACTGCATTCTTGCCTGCGAGAAATGTATCCATTCCTCTATGTTAAAGGGCTCGTCGTGGCGCGGACACTCGTGTCTGCGGCCTCGAGACTCGTCGGCTCTTTCCCCGACCGGAGCATCGAGACGAGTCTCGATGCCGCAGCCTGAGAGGCCGCGCCACAGCATGGCCCTCAATTTGCAATCAATCCCGGCAGAATGTGGGGGCATTAGTATGGTGGCCGGCGCGATCATCGCGATTCTATTGATCTTCGGATTGTTTCTGTCGATGTTGTCTTCTTCTCCGAAACGCGAAGCGGAGTGGCATCCTGACACGGAAGTGTGAAGAAATTCCACGTGACGTGGTGAGTGTTATCATTTCTCGTAATGCTGCACGTCCTCGCACTCAGCTTTTTCCTTCAGCTACAACCCTTTGACATCCTGATTCAGCACGCGCGTATTGTGGATGGATCCGGAAATCCCTGGTACAACGGCGACATCGGGATTCGCGGCGACAGCATCGCCGCCATCGGCCGATTGGAGGGCTCTTCGGCCAAACTGACGATTGACGCGCGTGGCCTGACGGTGGCGCCAGGCTTTATCGACATACACACTCACGCCCGCAGGGGAATCTTTGAAGATCCCGCCGCGCAGAATTATATTCGTCAAGGCGTCACGACCCTGATCGAAGGCAACGACGGCAGTTCACCGCTTCCGCTTGCGCCGTTCTTCCAGAAACTTGGCGAGACGCACATGGCGCCCAACTTCGGTCTGTTCGTAGGGCAAGGAAGTATCCGGCAGCAGGTGCTTGAGCTCGAGAATCGTAAAGCTACGCCCGAAGAAATTGCCAGAATGAAAGAGATTGCCAAGCGAGCCATGAAGGACGGCGCGCTCGGTCTTTCGTCAGGCCTTTTCTATGTGCCAGGTAACTTTACGCCCACCGAGGAAGTGATTGAGATCGCGAAAGTGGTGGCGAGCTTTGGCGGCATGTACATCTCGCACATGCGCGACGAAGCGTCGGGCGTCCTCGACAGCGTGCGCGAAACCATACGCATCGGCGAGGAAGGCGGGCTGCCAACCCAGGTGACGCATCACAAGATCATCGGCCGGGAAAACTGGGGCAGGAGCGTCGAAACGCTGCGGTTGGTGGAGGAAGCGCGGGCGCGAGGCGTGGATGCCACCATCGACGCTTATCCTTATACCGCATCCAGCACCGGAACGGGCGCGTTGTTTCCGCAGTGGTCCCTGGCCGGCGGACAGAAGGCCCTGCTGGAACGCCTTTCGGCCCCGGAGCAACGAACTCGCATCACGGCCGAGATTGTCAGGCGCATTCAGGTCGACCGCGGAGGCGGAGATCCAAAAAACATCGTCATGGCAAATTGTTCTTTCGATTCGTCACTGGACGGTAAGAGCCTGGCAGAAATTACCGCATCACGCGGACGTCCGGTAAATTTCGATACTGCGGCCGAGACGGCTATCGAGATACAGCAGAAGGGTGGTTGCGCGGCGGTTTTCCACGCCATCAACGAAGAAGATGTCGAGCGCATCCTGCGGTCGCCATACACCATGATCGGGTCCGATGGCGAAATTCCCCAATTCGGGAGAGGCGCGCCGCATCCGCGTAGTTATGGCACTTTCGCCCGTGTCCTGGCGCGCTATGTTCGGGATCGAAAGGTTCTGACGCTGGAGGATGCTATTCGCAAGATGTCCGGCTACCCCGCCGAGCGATTGCGCCTACTGGATCGTGGGTTGCTGCGGCCGGGAATGAAAGCCGACATCGTAATTTTCGATCCGGCGAAGGTGCAGGACAAGGCGGATTTCGCGAACCCGCATCAGTACGCCGAGGGGTTCCGCGAAGTGATCGTGAATGGGGAAGTGGTGATCTCGGGCGGGCAGTTGACTAAGGCACGGCCGGGTAGGGTGATTCGGCGTAGCGCAGGTTGGTAACCTGCCGCGGATTGAAAATCCGCTGAGGGAAAAGTGCAGGCCGATTTACAATCGGCGGCAGGTTACCAACTGTTACCAACCTGCCCCACAGCTAGGCAGGTTCATGGGAATGAACGCCACATCGATATTCTTCAGGGCCCGCATTTCCGGAGTGCCTTCGGTATCGCCCGCAATGTAAAACCGCGTGCCGCCGTACGTTAGCACATATCCGTTTCCGCGTCCCTTGTCGGTCCTCGTTTCAAGTTGTACATGGGGACGGCTTCGATTTTCCATTTGTCCCACGTGGTCGATTCACCGTTCGCGAGAACCTTGGCCTGAGTGACGGTCTTCGCCACGGCCGCGGGCGCGATGAACTCAGTGCCGTCTTTCTTAACCTGGTCGATGGCCTTCTGATCCCAAATGATCGGGATGAATATCGGTGATCAGAATCAGATCCGCCTTGGGGAGCCCATCGAAGATTCCCTGGCTCCATGGATCGACGTGAATCGCTTTCCCGCCGGCTTCAAGCAGCATGCTGGCGTGCCGGACGACTGTAATTTTCACCGTCCCGGCACTGGTCTTGAATTCTTCCACGGGCCGCGAAGCTTGCGCCAACAGAACAACGCCGGCCAACAACAATCCACTCACAATCTTCATATGTTTCTCCGCTTATCGAATCGGGACGACCGTAAAGGTCAACAGAAAGATCGCCAACGCCGCGATTCCCAGAACCACTCGTTTTCCGCCGAGCTTTCCTACATCGCAAATCACCGGATGACGCAGGGCAAAGAAGAACAGCAGCGCCGCCCACACCAACCAACTCCAGCTTCGGGTATAGAACGCAAGGGGGACCAGCGCCACCACGAATAGACGCGACAGCAGCTTATGCCAACGGCCGGCAAACGCATATACGATGTGGCCGCCATCCAATTGACCGATGGGCAGCAGGTTGAGCGCGGTTGCAAGAATCCCTACCCACGCGGCCCGCGCCACTGGATGTAAATAGATGTCCGCGGAAGGCACGCCTGGAAAAACGAGCCACTCCATGGCGCGTTGAATTGCCGGTACGCCAAATATCATGTCACCGCGCTCGGCGATCCCCGGAATCACTTTCGAATTCGCCATCCCGATCGCAAGCGCGGGCAGCAGCATCACAAAGCCGGCTAGCGGCCCCGCGACGCCGACATCGAACAACGCACGCAAGGTGTAGATGGGGGACCGAATCCGGATGAATGCGCCCAGCGTTCCGATAGGCGACGGCGCGGGCAGAAAGTAGGGCAGGGATGCATCGATCCCGTAATGGCGGCAGGTGAAATAGTGCCCCAACTCGTGGGCCAGCAGGATGGTCATCAGCGTCAGAGAAAACGCCAAGCCATCCAGCAACAATAGCGGGCGCGTTTGCAACACGCCGAACACGGTGAAATATTGATCCAGATCGAGCGGCCGATTATTCTCGAAGCATTGCGTCAGCACCACGCCGACGATGGTTGTGGTGAGAAGGGTGAGTCCAAAGAGGAAGATGTGCAGGGCCCAGCGCGAAACCGAAATTGAGCTCCGCGGAAGTACAAGCGCAGTCCTCAATTCGTCGGGCGATGAGCGTGGAACCACGACACCCTACCCTACTGCAGCGACTGCAGCTCCTTGCCGGGCTTAAAGCGCACGGCCTTTCCGGGTGGAATTGCCACCTCGGCGCCAGTACGCGGATTGCGTCCGATCCCGGTTTTGCGTGGCCGCACGTTAAAAATGCCGAAGCCTCTCAGCTCGATGCGCTCTCCATGCGAGAGAGCTCGCTTCATACTTTCAAAAACGGTTTCGACGGCCATTTCGGCCTTCGTCTTTGTAATGCCTGTCTTGTTAACCACTTCGTTGATGATGTCGAGCTTGATCAAAGTATTTCCTCCAGACCGGAAAGCAGCGCAAACCTCATGATAGGATTAGGGTTATAGATTTGTCAAGAGCAGCCAGTCCCGAAGCCTTTCGCGAAGCCTGCGCGAAGTTCGCAACCGGCGTCGCAGTGGCCACCGTTCGTGCATCCGACTCGACGCCGCATGGCTTGACGGTAAGTTCATTTACCGCGGTCTCGATCGCGCCTCCGTTGATTCTGGTCTGCATCGACTATGCTTGCGATACTCTTCGGCATTTTCGGGCTAGTACGCATCTGGGGGTAAATGTTTTAGCCCAATCCCAACGGGAGCTTTCCGTCATTTTCGCGGAAAAGCCCGAGCGCCGCTTCGATGGCGTGGAATGGTACAGCAGCGCGAGCGGCGTGCCGTTGCTGCGAAATTGCCTGACTAATCTCGAATGCCGCATCTCGTCGATCGTCGAAGCAGGCGACCACGCGATTTTTCTGGCCGAAGTGGTTGAAGTGGAATCGCGGGATGGCAAACCCCTGCTGTACTTCAATCGGAATTACCGGTCACTTGGTGGGGGTTAGGGACTCGGGATTGGGGCAGGCCCGAGCTTTCCGCGGCCGCCGCCGGTATACGATTGGGCTGAGGAGAAGGCCGATGCCAAACAGTGCAGCGGTCCCCGGCTCGGGAGTAGTTCCGCCACCGGCCGCTGTCTCGCAGCCGGTTGTGTCAATGGCGACGGTATTGTTATCCATCGTCACGGCGCCGTTGCGGGCCAAGGCTCTGCCGCATTGAATAGTAGTACCGGTGTCCAGGGTGATGCTGGTGAGCGCGAGAAGATTTCCCGCGAACGTAGTGGTGGTGCCGAGAGTCGCCGAGCTGGTGATCTGCCAATAGACATTGTCGCCCTTACCGCCATTGGTGAAGACAACGGAGGAGTTGCTTGCGGTGGTGAGCATGCTCCCGATCTTAAAAATAAATACTGAATTCGGGTCGCCCAAGGCGTTCAGACTGAGCGTTCCAGTCAACTGTGCCGTCGAGTCAAAACAATAGACGCCCGGCGTGAGTGTCAACCCACCCAGATCCTGACCACTCAAGTTCAAATCGCACGACTGGCCTGCCGCTAAATTGTACGCAGTGGTTAGATCGCCCTGAGCTTGCATCGCGGTAGCATCGGCTGCGTGAATCGTTCCTCCACTGACGCTTCCGGGAAGAAAGCCGGTGACCGCCGACCCCATCCAGACCCCCAAATTTCCATGGACGATGGTGGGTGTGTTTGTGTTGGTTACTGTAGTTCCGGCGAGGACGGCAAACGAATCCGCTGAACCAAGAGGGACATTTATGGCGCTGCCATAGGCACTCAGCGCCCAAAAGGAGAGAACCGCCAAACTAGTGCAGCGCACGTGCATACCGCTGCCTCCGATCACGGCCGTAATATTTTTTTTATTCGCTGCTGAACGGTAACGTGGGTGCTCGAAACGGCTAGACGAAGCCCGTGCTTAGTATGCAGAAAAGGGCCTAAATTGTCAAGGATATTCTTCATGCCCTAAGTCAACGCCAGCCACGCGACTAGCGCCGCGTACTTCTGATCTTGTGTCCAGGGCGGACCAATTGGCCGTCCCAGTTCCGCTATGCATCGCTCCACCTGGTTGGCCGAGAGATGCAATTGTGCAGCGCCCCGTTCGAGAAGATCGCGCTCCTTGACGCCCGTTACCGTGAGCCCGCAATGTTCGCCGGCCTCAATCAATGCGTTGCGATAAAACTCGCCTTCGGCGGTATGAATCAAGGCATGCGACGCAAGAATCGCCTCCAGTGCAGGGAGCGCGCGGCCTGAACCGAGGACGACGCCGCACGCGACGGCGTCGTAATTTTTTCGGTGAAGCTCATCGATGACGGTCTTGAAAGCTTGCCGTGACAGGCGCTTGGTACTGGCAGTGCATTCGTTGAGAAATTCCTTGGCATCCGGGAATGCCAATGGCTCGGCAGCGTGGAACGGTTGCTTGGATCCCGGAATTTCAGGATCGGCATTTTCAATTCTGCGCCGCAGGATCACTTCCGGCGAACCGGGACTTCCGCCGATCGCGACCAACGCGGCCCATCCGGAGTGTGCCCGGCAGCCGATTGCGGCGCGGCGAACGGACGTTGATTTGGCCATTTCGAGGATTATATCCGGTCAGGAAGACAGCTTGTGTCATGTTCCAGGATTATTCCTTATGACCACGCCCTAACTAACCCGGTATGGCCGGAACTAAACAGGACGCTGCGCGTGACAGAGGAGATGCCCACGTTTGACGTAGCGCGGCCTCTCAGGCTGCTGCATCGATTCGTCTCTCGATGCGCGGCGAGGGAAAGAGCCTCGAGACGAGTCTCGAGGCTGCAGACACGAGTGTCCGCGCCACGTGGTGCGGTATCCTCTCCCTTATGGCCAATTGGTGAAGTTGGAGGCTCTCGATCCCCAAAACGGACAAGGATCAGACTACGTAGGTACTTACGGTCCCCGGAAAGGTAACTTAGTTCGCCGGCTGGAACAAGGCATCCAGGGAAGGAAGCCGCTTCTCAAGCTCCGCGGCGATCTTCAGCGCTTGCTGGGTGACGCTCTCCTTGGTACGGCCGGGTTCAAGCTTGAAGTCCATGCCCGCGGTCGCGATGATCTTGCCGCCCGGATCGTGGAGCGGCAAGGTCACGTCGAATTCCGTCTTTTCTTTTTCGACGAACGGTTTGTTCGTTCGTTTGGCCGTTAATTCATCCTTGTCACACTTCTGACCAACTTCCTTGGCCTCGGTCGCTGCGATTGTCTTGCAGCCGGTGCTGCCAGGTTTCGTCGCCGCGACCTCCAACCCGGTGATTTCCGGGTGGGCATTCTTGATTTCTTCCACGGCTTTTTGCGCGGCAATCCTACCGGTTTGGGCTGACGCGATCATGCCGGCCAGAAAAGTTGCCGCGACGATCATCAGAATGTTTTGGTTGTTCATATCGTTCTCCTGCTTAACGGCGGGCGCTCGTACTATCGGGAACAGCGATGACGTCCACGCCAAAAGACGCGTCCAGGGACGGCAGTCCTTCAAACGGGAGCAAGGTGCTGGCGGGCGGCCTCGCGGTGTTGTAGTAACCGCCGCGCACGGCGCGCACACGGACGATCATCGCTCCGGAAGTGACGTAAACATGTGACATTGCGACGTGGTCGAAGCGGGCGTTCGATGAGGTAAGCGCCTTCTGTAAACGATCGAACGCCAGCTTCACGTCGCTCTCCTGGGCGCCAAATGCGAGCTGTGTTCCGGTGATCACCAATTTCGGGCTGGTCACCAACGCGATCTGCGAATAGTTTGGATTTTGATCGAGGGTGGGTGGATTCAAAAAGCGCATCGCGTCGGCGGAAGGCGCGCGCATCCGTGCTACTGCTTCGCACTCCGCCGCGGGCAGCACCGGCTCGCGCTGCATCTGCACGTAGTTCAAGGCGGCGCCTGGAAAACTGGCCTGCATCGACTGGTGAGTGTCGCGTTGTTCCTCCAGCGAGCTGACGAAGCAAGTCACCCGCAAGGCGTCGGATGGTTCCATGCCGGCCGCACGCAGCGCCGTTTTCAGCTTCTCGATGGATTGCGACACATTGCCGGCAGACTGTCCGGAGAGGAACGCGATTCCATGCGGATTCACCGATCGCTTGTCGATCTCGCTGGATTCGATTACCACTTGCGCGCCTTCCAGCGGGAGCGCGCCCACTTGCGCCACGCTCAGCGCGGGCAACGGCTGGTGCCTCTCGGTGAACGTTTCGCCAACCAGCTCGCCGATGCGCCGCAAATCACCCGATCCGGCCACGAATGCGCGCAACTTGACGATCGTGCCGCGATTCGTTCTGAGCAGGGACCGCAAGGCTTCGCGCGTCTGTGCCGACAGGAGGCCCTTACCTTGGAGTGGAGAAACTTCGAAGGTGAGCCGGTCCGTATCGGCCACGACGGCGCTGGGAAGTTCTTTTGGTGGAGGCAGGGTCTGGGTGATGTCCCGACCTTTCTTTTTTTGTTTGCTCTCGGGGAGAATCAGCGGTACGTAGCCTTCGTCGTCGGCGGGCTTCTTCTTTTTCTGGGCAGGCAGACTGCCGGCCAGAAGAGTAAAGAGAACGACGCACAACACCGGGGTGCGGAGAAAATACATGAAGTCCAGCGAAGACGATTTTAGCAAAGCGGCAAAGCGAAAGGATTGGAGCTTCCTGCTACATTGAAATCCAGTGGCACATTTACCCGCGATTTCGTCTCCGCCGAAAGCCGGCGCGCGAGGATTTATGCGCTATGCCTGGGGCGTTCTGGCGTGGAATCTATTGGTGATTCCGTGGGGCGCATATGTGCGAGCCAGCGCATCCGGCGCGGGCTGCGGAAGCCACTGGCCGCTGTGCAACGGTGAAGTTGTTCCACAGGCGCCGCAAATGGCGACCATCATCGAATTCACGCATCGGGTCACCAGCGGCCTGGCGCTTTTGGGGGTGTTGGGCTTGGTAATTTGGGCCGGGATCGGCTTCCCGCGCGGTCATCGCGTGCGCCGGATGGCGATACTGTCCCTGGTCTTGATCCTCACGGAGGCCATGCTGGGAGCGGGGCTGGTGCTCTTGCAATTGGTCGCGCAAGATGCTTCTTCCGGGCGCGCTTTTTATCTTGCGCTGCACTTGGTAAACACACTGTTTCTACTCGGCGCGCTGTCACTGACGGCCTGGTATTCACGAGAACGTTTGGAAACCCAGAAGGCCGGCCGTGTATCTTTCGCGGTAGCCGGCACACTGGTCATGGCAATTCTGGTGAGCGTCACGGGCGCAATTGCCGCATTGGGCGATACACTGTTTCCCGTATCCTCACTCGCTGAGGGCATGCGCCAGGATGCTTTGACCACCGCCAGTTTCCTGGTGCGCCTGCGGATCGTGCATCCAGTTCTGGCAGTGGTCGCCGGAGCGTATTTTGCTTCGGTCGCGATCAAGGTGCTGCGATCGACGTCGCATGGGGCTCTCGCCCGGATCGCTTTGTTCGTCTTGATGGCCACGCTGGCCCAACTCGGGGCCGGCGCAATCAACCTCGCGCTACTGGCGCCTATCGGGATGCAGATCCTGCACCTGTTCCTGGCCGACTTAGTTTGGATTTCACTCGTGTTGCTGGTGGTGGAGGCCGCTATTGGTGGCGCAGCGCTGTCAGAGGATCGACGCGGATAGCTCGTAGCGCGGGAATGCACACGGCTACAAGCGCGACCGAAAGCAGAAGGAGCGGCACCACGATAAATGTCAGCGGGTCGGACGATTTCACATTGAATAATTGGGCGCGCAGCAGTCGCGTCAGCCCGAACGACGCCGCGATGCCGATGCCGGCTCCTGCCATTGTCATGCGCAAGCCTTGTCGCAATATGAGACTCAAGGTGTCCCATCGATTCGCTCCCAGTGCGGCGCGAATGCCGATCTCGTGCGTCCGCTGCTCCACGCTGTAGGATGTGACCCCGTAGATCCCGACCGCTGCGAGTACGAGCGCGATGGCCGCGAACAAACCGAGTAGAAGCAGATTGAAATTTTGCCGCGCCGTCGAGTCCAGACTTACCTGTTCCATGGTTCGCACCTTCGTCGCCGCTAGTTGATTGCCGGCCAACAACACTTGCTGTACCGCCCGGCTGACGCTCATGGGCGCGACACCTGGGCGGGTCCGAATCAGGATGCCGCCGGCCTCGTGCCCGTTCAAGAGCGCCATGTCGGCATCGGGAATTTGCGATGGCGTCTGGTACATGACGGGTTGAGGATCGACATTCAGCCGCTCGCGCACATCGCCGACCACGCCGACAATCTCCGTGAGTCCAACCTGGTAAGCCGGACCCAAGGCCGGACCGATGAAGATGCTCTGCCCAACGGGATTCGCGCCCGGCCAGAATTTGCGGGCCATGGTTTTGCTGATGACCACGGTTCGGCCCGATTCCTGGCCGTGCGAGAGCCTGCCGGAAAGCAGGGGGATTTGTAATACGTCAAAATAATGCGCCGATACAAAGCGCCACTGGACATCGCCGGTAAATTGGCGGCCGACGGGTGATGTCCGGCCCGGAATGTCGAAGATCATATCCATGCCGCCCCATAGCGGAAGGGCGCTTGCGAGCGCGGCGGCCTCGACGCCGGGAATTTGCTCCGCGCGTTCGGCGAATTGCGTGGCGAGCCGATCCACCGTGCTCGCCTTGGAATGGCCGGGACCAGCTAGAGAAACTTCCATGGTGAGCAGGTTGTGCGGATTAAAACCAAGGCTCACGCTGTGCATGGCGGCAAAGCTGCGGGTCAGCAATAGCGCTCCGCACAAAAGGACCACGGCGATCGCCATTTCAGTGGCGACCAGCATGCCTCGCGCGCGAGTCTGTTTTCGTCCGGCGCCCGTGCGGCCACCAAATTCATTGAAAGCCGCCGTCAGCTCTGTGCGCGCAAGTTGGACAGCGGGAATCAAGCCGAACAGAATTCCAGTAAGGACCGCAGTCACAAAAGTAAACCCAGCCACTCTTGGATCGAGCGCCGGAATGGCCGCAATTTCCGGAAGGCGTGGCAGGTTGCCAGGCGCGAAAGCAAGCAGCGCCCGCACTGCCCATGATCCTAGCGCGAGACCGGCGATTCCGCCGGTGACAGCCAGCAATAAACTCTCGGTGAGAAGTTGCCGCACGATGCGTCCACGCCCCGCTCCAACGGCGGCGCGGATCGCAATTTCCTTTTGGCGCGCCGTAGCCCGCGCCAGCAACAGATTGGCTACATTCGCGCAGGCGATCAACAACACCAGTCCGACCGCGCCGAGCAAAATCAGCAGCGATGGCCGAATGTCACCCGTGATTTGCTGTTGCAAGCCGACGACCTGAATTCTGGGATCGATTCGAAACTGCTGCGAGTGTGTTTCGACGTAGCGCTTGTTCATCGCAGCCATTTGCGCAGCGGTCTCCGTGATGGCGGTCCCGCCGGAAAGCCGCCCGGAAACTGTCAGAATACCGGCCTGATTGGTGCTGTTCGGATCGGCCTGAAGCGGGATCCAAACGTCCGCCGGCGGGATGGACTGAAACGTTGGCGAGAGGACGCCGACGACGGCGTAGGGGGCGCCTCCCAGTGTGACGCTCTTGCCGGGAATTAACGGATCGGCGTCAAACCTGCGCGACCACAGGCCGTAACTCAGCACCACCGCCCGCGCGCCTCCGGCCGTATCCTCCGCTGCCGTGAAAGTCCGCCCAACGGCCGGACGCGCGCCGAAGAGATGGAAATAGTTGCGTGAGGCGGTGATGGACTTTACGAGTTCCGGTTTGTCGCCGCCGTTCAGATTCATGCTGGCGCCGGCATGATAAGCCGCTAGATCTTCGAGCGCCGGACTATTTTGCATCCAGTAGGCGAAGAGAGGCTCGGAGACGCTCCCACCTCCGGCCCGCGCCACATTCACGATGCGCTCCGAATTCGGATAGGGCAGCGGCTGAAAGATCACGGTGTCGACGACCGTAAAAATAGCGGTGTTCGCGCCAATGCCGAGTGCCAGCGCGGCGATGGCGGTGATTGTAAAACCGGGATTCCGCCGCCACATGCGGAGGGCGTGTTTCAGGTCGATGAGGAAGGAGCCCATTGGATATTCTTACGTCGAGTATAGCGGCGGAGGCAGGGTGGAAGGTTACTCCGCTTGACGTAGCGCGGCCTTTCAGGCTGCTGCATCGAGATTCGTCTCGATGGTCGGCGAGGGAAGAGCCTCGAGACGAGTCTCGAGGCTGCAGGCACGAGTGTCCGCGCCACGTAGTACGGCATCCGCCGTAAACGATGGTTAAGTTATTACCGTAGGTTTTTCGCGCCCGAAGCGCTGCTGCAATCCGAGAAGCTCGCGCGCAATTTCGGCCAGAGGCGCGAGAACGGTCTCGACATCGGCATCGGTATTCTCTCGCTCGTAGCGTTCCAGATAAAGGCGCAGCGTCGCTCCTTCGGTACCTGTTCCCGAGAGACGAAATACGATTCGGGAATCGTTCGAGAAGACGATGCGAATACCGGCGTGTTCTGTTTCCGCGCCGGTGACTGGATCCCGATAACTTACATCTTCCGCGCTGGACACGACGAAGTTTCCCAAGGAACGGCCGGGCATGCCTGGCATTTGAGCTTCCAGATCCTGCATCATTGCCGCAGCCGATTTCGCCACCAACTTATCGTAATCGTGCCGTTGAAAATAGCTGCGTCCAAACTTGCGCCAGTGATCGTGCAGCACTTCGGCGACGGATTTTTTCGACACCGCCAACAACGACAGCCAACACAGCACTGCCCAGATGCCATCCTTCTCGCGAATGTGGTTGGAGCCGGTTCCGAAACTTTCTTCGCCGCACAGCGTACACAACCCCGCGTCCAACAAGGCGCCAAAATACTTCCAGCCGGTGGGCGTCTCAAACGAATTTATCCCGGCCGCCCGCGCTACCCGATCGACCGCCGTGCTGGTGGGCAGCGATCGCGCTACGCCGCTGAGACCTCCACGGTAACCCGGGATAGCATGCGCGGCGTGTTCGGCGATCACCGCCAACGAGTCGCCCGGGCTGACAAAAACCGTGCGGCCCAGAATCATGTTCCGGTCTCCATCCGCATCGCAGGCCGCTCCGAAATCCGGCGCGTTGCCATCGGCGAGC
This sequence comes from uncultured Bryobacteraceae bacterium, assembly GCA_955652915.1. GTDB lineage: Bacteria > Acidobacteriota > Terriglobia > Bryobacterales > Bryobacteraceae > Palsa-89. Next base: position 14,785 of record CATPCJ010000225.1, on the reverse strand, counting down.
AACCGCACCAGGTCAGCGGCGTACGCCAAATTTGGATCGGGATGGTGTCCTCCGAAATCTTCCAGCGGGTCTCCATGCAGTACGGTGCCCGGAGGCGCACCCAGCCGTTCCTCGAAGATATGCCGCGCATAAGGTCCGGTGGCGCCATGCATCGCGTCGAATAGCATGCGGAAGCCATTTCGAAAATGCGCGCGTAAAGCCTCAAAGTCGAAGAGCTCTTCCATCAACGCGCTGTAGTCCGCTAACGGATCGAAGATGGCAACTTCGGTGCCCGCGATCTTCAGGGAACCGTCACGATCGATGTCGACGTCGGGACTATCCAGGGAACAATAGCGATCGATTTTCAACGTCTCCCGGAATATTCGCTCCGTGACTTGCTCCGGCGCCGGACCGCCATTCTGCATGTTGTACTTTATTCCGAAGTCTTCATCCGGACCGCCTGGATTGTGGCTCGCGGAAAGAACCAGACCCCCGAGGGCCTTTCTTCGGCGAATAACCGCCGACATCGCGGGAGTCGACAAAATTCCCCCGCGCGCAACCAGGACCCGTGCAAAACCGTTCCCGGCTGCGATACGAATAATGGCTTGGATGGCAGGCCGATTGTAGTAGCGGCCGTCGCCGCCAACGACTAGCGTGGTGTTATCGAAATCGGCCGGCGAGGCAGACTGGGGCAACGCTCCCTCACGGTCGCGGTTCTGAAGCGCGCGAATTGCATTGAAGACTGACTGTACGAAGTTTTCGAGGTAGTTCGGCTGCATGAACTCGCGAGTCTTCTTACGCAACCCGGAAGTTCCGGGCCTTTGATCGCGGAAGGGTACTGTGGGGACGGTCTTGATCCGCATTCAGATCAGGCGGGTTTGAATCTCGATCTCGGACGTGAGGGTTCTATGCACCGGACACTTGTTCGAGATCTCCAGTAGCTTGGCGCGCTGCTCCTCCGTCAAGGATCCGCTGAGTTCAATGTCGCGTTCGATCCGGTCAAGCATTCCTTCCTTCGTTTCGCAGTCGGCACAATCGGCGGCGTGAATCCTGGAATGCCGCAGACGAACCGTCACTTCTTTCAGCGGCCAGCTCTTTCTTCGCGCATACATCGCCACTGTCATGGAGGTGCAGGAGCCCAATGCCGCGAGCAGCAAGTCGTAAGGCGATGGTCCCGTATCCGTGCCGCCGGACTCCACCGGCTCGTCGGAAGCAATCCGGTGCGATCGCGCGAGAATCTCCTGCGCGAATCCGCCGGCATTGCCGCGCACCAAAACATCGGCCATTTTCTCCTCCTCAAACGTCCAGGTTGCCGACGCCTATTTCGTCTTCATAACACCACATCCAGCGTTCGCCCGGTTCGATGGAGCGGACCAGCGGGTGTCCCATGACTTCGGCATGTTTGCCGGCGTGCTTATTTTTCGATGAATCACAGCAACCCACGTGTCCGCAGGTAAGACACAATCGCAAATGCCGCCAGCGATCGCCCGAATCGACGCATTCGTCACAAGCCACTTTGTCAGTGCTGGTGATCTTGACTTGATCCAAGTGCGAGCACGTTTTGCGATGCATTTACCTTGTACTCAATTGCCGATCTCATTCTACGATACAGTCGGTCCGTAACTTGTCGCTGGCGGGAGAGTCTAATGTCGAGGGATCGGGCCGATGATCCGCCACGCTTGGACACTCTGTAAACAGACAATTTCCGGATGGATTGACCATGACGGTCCACGACTGGGCGCGGCGCTCGCATTCTACTCACTGTTGTCCTTAGCTCCGCTCGTTATTCTCGTGGTCGCTGGACTCTCAACGGTTTTCGGCAAGAAAGCCGTCCAGGACGAGCTCATCTACGATGTGACTGTGTTGATGGACAAGACCGCCGCGACCACTATTCAAGGACTGCTCGCCATCGCACGAAAACCGCCGCATGGATTGTTATCGAGCGTGCTGGGCGCTTTAACGCTGCTGTTCGGAGCATCCGCCGTCTTCAGCGAGTTGACGGAGGCGCTCAACCGCATGTGGGGCGGGAAATCCAAGTCAACAGGATTCCGCCGGCTGCTTCGGGAACGGGTTCTTTCGTTCGTGCTGGTGGCCGCGGTGGGATTGCTTATCGCCGTCTCGCTGGTCGCTTCAGCCACCATAACGGCGGTTCACAGCGTGTTCGCGAATATGGCGCCCACGCCGATGTTCATTCTGGAAGTGGTAAATTTCTTCCTCTCTCTTGGGGCGAGCACATTCTTATTCGCGCTCGTCTTGCGCTTCGTGCCGAACGTAACTTTTCCGTGGAGGGTTGTAGCGGTGGGCGCCGCGGTGACTGGAGTTCTCTTTATTACTGGAAAAGCGATCCTGGGAGGATACCTCAATTGGGCCGGAATCGGCTCCGCGTATGGCGCGGCGGGATCTCTAGTGGCAGTTCTGGTTTGGGTTTATTACTCGGCCCAGATCTTCTATCTTGGAGCTGAATTTACCCGCGTGATAGGACAAGGTCAACTTGAGCGCGATGCCAAACGAGAACCCAACGTTCCTGTTTCTCAACCACAATTGGCGGTGGCCGGTCCGCGCGGACTTAACGTGAACCATTAAGTCTCGTTATTCACTGAAGCTACTTGCGTTCGCGGGCGTCTAATAAGCATGAGGCCTATTGTTGTACTGATGCTTGCAAGTTTGGCCACCTCGTACGGATGGTCTGACGGCCGGCATAAGAAACCCGCACGGCCCATCAAGTCTGCGCGAAAAATCGACAAGCCTGAGCCGGCTTTCGACGTCACCGCGATCAATAATCCTCTAACGCGCGACGACGTGGGTCCCAATGCCAAGGGCTCCGCGGTGGTTCGTGCACAAATCCTGCTGGATCGCGCGCATTTTTCGCCCGGTGAAATCGATGGGCAGTATGGCGACAATCTTCGAGTTGCAATCGAAGGCTTTCAGTCGGCTCGCAAACTGGAAATTACCGGCATCGTGGATCGGAATACCTGGGCCGCTCTAGACGCCGGCAATGCCCCGTCGCTGGCGCAGTACACCATCACGGCCGAGGATCTGGCTGAAGATTTTGAAAAAATTCCTAGCGACCTGATGCAACAGGCCAAACTGAAATCGTTGGGCTATCAATCCCCGGAAGAGAAATTCGGCGAGCGCTTCCACATCAATCCGCAGTTGTTGATGAAGCTGAATCCGGATAAGGATTTCAAGAAAGCCGGCGAACAGATAATGGCGCCCAGCGTTCAGCGCGACTTCACCGTACCGGCCAATCGCGTGGTTGTTTCGAAGACGAAGCGTACGGTTACCGCCTTAGCGGCGGATGGAACGATACTCGCCCAGTATCCGGCCACCATGGGAAGCGAGCATGACCCCCTGCCTATCGGTGAGTGGAAGATAACCGGCGTTCAGCACAACCCGGTCTTCAACTACAATCCGGATTTGTTTTGGGATGCGAAGCCGGACCAGTCGAAGGCCCGAATACCGGCCGGTCCAAATAATCCCGCCGGCGTAGTGTGGATCGGTTTGTCGAAAGAGCACTACGGCATCCACGGAACACCGTCTCCAAATTCGATTGGCCATACCGAGAGCCACGGATGTATCCGCTTAACAAATTGGGATGCCCAAGAACTCTCGCTAATGGTGAAACCCGGTGTCCCGGCGATCCTGGAGGAGTGAGTGATGAAGCGAAAGCTAGCGGCATTGATTGTTAGCTGCATCTCGATTTTCGCGGCGGGCACGCCGCCCGTGCCCACTCTTCAGTTTCCACCCATCGAAGCACTGAAAGCGAGGGATCTTTACGATACCTTCGATCAAATGCGCGGCACGGCAAAGCACGAGGCTATCGACATAATGCAGCCTCGCGGCACGCCGGTCCACGCCGTGGTGGATGGTGTCATTGCGAAGCTTTTCCTGAGCAAGCCGGGCGGAAACACCATCTATCTTTTCGATAACGCGGGTGTGTTCTGCTACTACTACGCGCATCTGGACGGTTATGCGCCGAAGCTGGCGGAAGGCCAACACGTAAGCCGCGGCGACGTGATCGGATATGTAGGGTCCAGCGGCAATGCGAATCCCAACGCGCCCCATTTGCACTTCACCATCTACGCCCTTGGACCGGAAAAACATTGGTACCACGGCACGGCAATCAACGCCTTCCCATACCTGCTTGAAATGGTGCAATCGCCGGTAAAGCGGTAAAAAACTCCGTAGAGACAGCGATTAGGTTTTGCAAGTCGTTGTTACAGCGGCTAGATCCATTGGCTGGTGACGTGCTTCTACATGTGAGGTATGGAGGCGTGTAATCATGACCAAAAAGCCTAAGGCCCTACTAGCATCCGGCGTGCTAGCTTTAACGCTGGGCACTTTTCCAGTAGCTGCCGCAACCGGGCAAAGCGATGTTCCGTATCGCTACGCAGTGTCCGATTCGTCGAGTCAACCGCAATACGTTGAAGCGGCGACACGGAGGCGTCGCTATGCGCGATCGAACGGCCGCTATGTAGTGAAGGAGCGCAGCAAGGGAAAGTCGGCGGCGATCGTAGGCGGCAGTGCCGCGGGCGGCGCAGCGATTGGAGCGCTGGCGGGCGGTGGAAAAGGCGCGGCTATCGGCGCGCTAGCGGGTGGCGGAGCGGGTTTGATTTACGACCGGAAGACGCACAAGAAAGTCGTCCGCCAGTATTGACGGCCGATTGGCAATCGGCCCGTAAGTAATTCCGGATCCCACACCAGGCGAATTACCAATCCGCGGCAGGATGCCATCCTGCCCCACGAGGGAGAGGATATCCTTACATCCCCAGCAAATTGGGTTCGAATTTCGAGTAGCCGTGTTCTTCCGCCCAGATGTTCAGTGCCACTGTGGCTAGCTCATCCACCACGGGCACGGCGTGACCATCCTTGGTGAGATCTACCGACTTCACATAAGTCTGGCAAGTATCGCACGCATCGACGCGTACATGTGCGATCTGGTCGGCCATGAAGACCGGCAGCTTGTCCTTATTCTCTTCGCCGCAGCTTGGGCAGATCACGCGCCGGTATAACCATTCGGTGGCGCACAGCGAGCAAAGCAGCGAGCGTTTGGCGCCATCTCCTTCGCCGCGCAATACTCCAACTACCGGGAGTCCGTTACAGAAAGGGCACCGGGGCTCGGCGGCATCCCGTTGGATATTCCCGCGTGATGCGAGATATTCGGCATACGGTTGCAACAGCGCTCGCGCGTAAAATCGGCCGGCGCCGGAACTCGCGGGATCGGCCGCGGCATCGCCTTCCCAACATGCCAGCAGGATCTCTTCCTGCTTGGCGGACGTATCCAGGTTCACACCCGCGAACGAAGTCAATTGGGGCGGCCCGTTTCTCGAAACCACATCCAACAAGGCGGGAAAGTATCGGACTAATGCACGGACATCGGTTTCCGGTCTCGCGCGCAGATCCTCCGAAACGGATTTTTGAAACACGGCGAGTTCGCGATAGAAGGTCAGGATCTCGCGTGCAGCGGGATAAACCTCGGCCAACGCCGTTGCGCGGGCGATTCTATGATCCAGATCATATTTCATTTCTCCCGATCGAGATCGCCGCCGGTTACGCGGATGTACCACAAGCGATGATGCATCCTGGCCCATGTTCTGGATACATAGCCCACGGTCATGGCGGTCATGCTGCCAGGGACGAAGAAAATGCCCATGTAGACGTGGACGATGAAGCCGCCAATGGTGGCCAATGCCGCAATCTCATGAATCACGATCATCAGCGTCCGCAGCCAGGCTATTTGGAACGAAATGTATTCGGGAAACCAGATGAAGATGCCCGACAAGAGCAGCACCAGGGCGCCGTAGAACATCAGCCAATAAAAGATTTTCTGCCCGGCGTTGAAGCGCTCCTGAAGCGGAAGCAGCTCGTCTTGATTGGATGCGTAATCCTCCACGCGGCGGAGCCAGCGCTTATCTGTTTCGGTGACATCCATTTCGCGCCGCCATAGATCGTGCATCCAGACAGCGCCGGCCAGGAAGAGCAGGCCGACAATGGGGTGCCAGAAGCGCGAAGTAGGTCCGCCGCCCAGAACGAATGCGATCCAATAAAGATGCGGCGAGTAGAAGGCCAATCCGGTGAAGAGGCAATACACGTATGTGAGCGACGACACCCAGTGGCACACGCGTTCGGTGAAAGTGTAGCGCTGAATAAATCCCGCCGGAATCTTTTCGGGACTGCTGATTGCGCTCATTTCGGCTCGCCCTTCTTGGCCTCGTCCCGATCCTCGTCCTGATGCTCATCCAGGCGCTTCGGACCAAAGCGGATATAGTGGCCGGCTGCCGCGAGGATTCCCGCCGTGATCGCCAGGTTCCCCAACCACTTCAGCGGGCCTTTCCACAGGCGAACCAGCAACGGAACACGCGGATTCTTCGGCAAGCCGCCGTACAATTCCGGATGCTCGATATCATGCAGAACATAAATAACGTGGGTGCCGCCGACTCCCGCCGGATCGTATACGCCGGCGTTCTTATGTGACGTGTGCTCGCGCAGTTGCTTGGCGCGGTTCTGCGCCAGATCCGTCATGTCCTCCTTGCTGCCGAAGTGCAGACAGCCGGTGGGGCAGGCCTTGATGCACGCCGGCTCCAGTCCCGCGCCCACGCGATCCGAACACAGCGTGCACTTGTGAACTTTCTTGGTCTCGGAATTGAATTTCGGAATATTGAACGGGCAGCCGGTAACGCAGTACTGGCAGCCGATGCAGTGATCCTGGTTGAAATCGACTATGCCGTTGGCGTATTGGACGATGGCGCCATCCGCCGGACAGGCGCGCAGGCAGCCCGGATCGGCGCAGTGCATGCAGCCGTCCTTGCGCATCAGCCAACTGAGCGTTCCGTCCTCGGCAACGTGTTCGTTGAAGCGGATCAGGTTGTAGTAGTTCCACGCCAGATCCGGCATGGTCTGATACGTGTTGTCGAAAACAGTTTCGCGGAACGGATAGCCGTTCCATTCCAGGCACGCCACTTCACAAGCTTTGCAGCCAATGCAGGTAGTAACGTCAATCACCTTGCAAATTCCGTAGTCGCGCGACGCATCGCGTCCCGGAACTGGGCCGGCATGTCCGGAGATTGCCTTGATTTCAAGTGTTCCGTTGCTCACAGGTTTGCCCTCATGCCTTCTCGAGTTTCACCAGGAATCCTTTAAATTCCGGTGTGTAGGCGTTCGGATCGGTCACCGTTGGAGAAAGAAGATTGACAATGGTGCGGGCGTTCTTGCCTTCGTCTTCTTGAATGCCGCGGTAACCCTGATGGATCGGAATTCCGATCTGATAAACTTTCTTCCCGTCGATGGTCATCGGTTTGATGCGCTTGGTGACCATCGCTTTGGCGATGTAGGTTGCGCCCCGGGCGCTGGAAACCTTCACCTTGTCGCCGCCATTGATGCCTAGATCGCCGGCCAATTCCACCGGGATCTCGACGAACATTTCCGGAACAAGCTGAACGTTCATGGGATTGTTTTTGGTCCAGTAATGATAATGCTCAGTCAGGCGGTAGGTGGTGCACACCACCGTGAATCCCTGTTCCGGAGTTCCATACTTATCCAAGTCCGACTGATATTTCTTTACCACCGGGTTGGTGGATTGTTGAGGATGCAACGGATTTGCAATGGGGCTTTCGAATGGTTCGTAGTGTTCGGGAAATGGACCTTCGGCCATCCCGCCCAATGGAACAAACAGCCGGCCGACGCCTTCGGGATTCATGATGAACGGCCCCATGTGATCCTGGGGCGCCGAGTCCACTTTGAAATCCGGGACGTCGTTGCCGACCCATTTCTTTTGCGCTTCATTCCACCACACTTGCCGGCGGGACGGATCCCACGGTTTGCCGTTCAGATCGGCGGACGCCCGGTTATACAGCACGCGGCGGTTCATGGGCCAGGACCACCCCCAGTTCGGATAGATGCCCAACCCGGATGGATCGTCCGTGCCGCGCCGCTGCATCAGCGCACCCGCTTCGGTCCAGGAACCGCACCAGATCCAGTTCCCGCAGGCAGTGGAGCCATCGTCGCGCAACCAGGAGAACCCGGGCAATTGCTGGCCGGTTTTCATGGTCTGCTGCGTAGGCTTGTCCTCGACATCGGCCAGAGCGCGGCCATTCAGTTCCTTGGCGACGTCGGCCAGAGATGGATTTTGCGGCGTGGTGTAGTTCCACGAGAGATTCAAGATGGGATCGGGAAATGCGCCGCCTTCCTTTTTATAAAGATCGCGCACCTTCAAGAAAATCCGCGCGAGGATTTCCTGATCGAGTTTCGCGTCGCCGGGAGGAGGAACCGCGGCCCACTTCCACTGCAGCCACCGCGCCGAGTTAACGAAGGTGCCGTCTTTTTCCGCGAATCCCGCGCCGGGCAGACGATACACCTCGGTCTTGATGTTCTTCATCTCGTCGGCGGTAATGCCCGGAGACTTCCAAAACTCGCTGGTTTCGTCCGGATAGATATCACAGACGGCGAGCCAATCGGATTTTTTCAACGCATCAATGGTCTTCCGCGAATTAGGTCCAATGGCAACGGCGTTCATGCCGAAGGCAATCACACCTTTAACCTTGCCTTTGTACATGTCGTCCCAGATGTGCGTCCACGAATATTCGCGATCCACTTTTGGCAGATAGGAATAGGCCCAATCGTTTTCCTTGGTGGCGGCATCGCCGTACATAGTTTTCAAAAACGACACCGCGAACCGGGGAGTGTTGCCCCAATAGTTGAACGAGTCCCACTCCTTGGGCTTAGCGGACTTGGGCGTGATGCGAGCCATCCATCCGCTGAAATCTTTGTCCGCGGGATTGGGGACTTTGAGATAACCGGGCAGGTTGTCGAAGATGCCCGCGACATCGGTGGCGCCCTGAATGTTCGAGTGCCCGCGCAACGCGTTCACGCCGCCACCGGCTCGTCCAACGTTGCCCAGCACCAATTGCAGGATCGCCGCCGTGCGGATTATCTGCGAGCCAAAAGTATGCTGCGTCCAACCCACGGCATAGATAATGGTCCCGGCCTTCTGCATGTCGCCGCCGGTGCGGATAGAGGTGAACAGGTCGGCGGCTTTAATGAACTGATCTTTCGGAATTCCCGTGATGCGCTCCACCATCTCCGGCGTGTAGCGCGAATACTGCTTCTTCAGAAGTTGATAGACGCAACGCGGATTTTCGAGCGTGAGATCGTAAGCGACGTTAGGCGGCAGCGACGGTGGCGGAGGTGGCGCGCCGGCCACCGGCTTGGGCGCCGGGCCGCTGCCACTCTCTTCATAATTCCAGGTCGATTTATCGTAGCTCTGCGTTCCGCTATTGAATCCGGAATAGAGACCATCCTCAGGCAGCTTGAAGCCATCTTTCACGATGAAAGCCGCGTTGGTGTAGTTCACCAGGTATTCTTTTGCGATTCGCTGATTCTCAATCGCATAGCGGACCACGCCACCCAGGAATGCAATGTCCGCGCCGGCCCGAATCTGCAGGAACATGTCGGCCACGGCAGCGGTTCGCGTGAATCGCGGATCGACCACGATCATCTTCGCGTTGCGCTGACGTTTCGCTTCCACGGGCCACTTAAAGCCGCAGGGATGGTTCTCGGCGGGATTGCCGCCCATGATCAACATCATGTCGGTGTTCTTGATGTCGATCCAGCCATTGGTCATGGCGCCTCGTCCAAACGTGGGTCCCAAACTTGAGACCGTTGGACCGTGTCAAACCCTGGCCTGATTTTCGAGGAAGACCACGCCCAGACTGCGCATGGTCTTGACGGCGAGAAAGTTGAACTCGTTGGTATCGGTGCAGCCGCCATTCCATGCGATACTCTCGCATCGATTTACGGTGCGGCCCTGAGCGTCCGTGGCAACGAACGTTGCATCGCGCGTGGTCTTGATGTGGCGGGCGATTTCGTTGTAGGCCTGATCCCAACCGATGTCTTCCCAATGATCGGATCCCGGCCGGCGGACCTGCGGCTTAAGCAGACGCCGATCGTTCAGGATGTCCTGCATCAGGGACGAACCCTTCGGGCAGAGCGTGCCGCGATTGATGGGATGATCCGGATCGCCTTCGACGTGCACCACCTGGGCCGTCACGTTCTTGGCCTTGTCGCCGATGGTGTGGATGATGATGCCACAACTCACCGAGCAGTACGGGCAAGTGGAACGGGTTTCGGTAGTCCGGGCGATTTTCAATTCGCGCGACTCGGCGTATGCGGTTTTCAGATCGAAGCCGAACACCGAAGCAACCACGGCGCCGGTGCCGGCTTTTAAGAAACTCCTACGCGTCGGGTTCATGATCGACCTCCAGAGTCTTTCAGCGTATGTTGTTTCCGAACGAAAGAATTATACACCAACTAAGGTGGTGGATTGTTACACTCACCAGCCGGGACTAGTCAATGCGATATATCCCGGCGTGAAAACAGCACGTAAGCCCCAGCGAACCCCGCCACCGCGATCGCTCCCAGTACCACCAGATTCCTGGCCGGCAGGGGACTGCCCATTACCAAATCAAACGGACGATAGTAACGAAATGGCGACAACCACGCGTAGGGCTCGGCCGGCTTCCACAACAGGCCGACATAATCCAGAAGAAAGGTGGTCAACGCCAGCAGCCCCGCCACCCCGCCTGCAATACTACGCCGGCGCGAGATAGAACCGATTGCCAGCGCCACTCCGCTCCAGCTCAGCATCAATAACCCAAGGTTAATAGCAAGCGAACGGATCAGTTTCGCGGACGGCCATGCGATATTTTTCGGCGCCAGAGTCTCGAGGCCGGTCCAAGTTCCCGCCATCATCAAGGCCAGTACGACGGCTATCGACAAAACGATCACGATTATCGTGCGCGTGACGATCCAATGGCGCGCCAGGGGGCGGGACAGAATCAAGTCGATGAAACCAGTCTCGATTTCGGAAGTCGGCATGGTCGCGAGTGTAATCGAGAGCGCCACTAGTGAACCCATTACCGCCAGGTGAAAATATCCGAGGGAGACTATTCCCGCGAAGGACATGAAGCTCACAAGTGAAGGGCCCAGCAGCTCGCGGACGAAGCCGGGGAGCAAATTGGTGAGGTCCTCGAATCCGCCATTCCTTTGAATCGACCGTGCGACCACAATCAATATCAATTGAAAGCCGCCCAGCAGGATTCCCATGCTGAGCACAAGAGTTCTAACGCGCTTGAGCGAATGGAGGAGCAAGAGTACAACGCCGCTCATTGCCCGCCTTCGCGATAGTACTTCATGACCACGTCTTCAAGTTTTGGTTCTTCAATTTCGAGGTCCTTGACCGGCAGCGCCGCGATGGCGCGGAGAAGCGGTCCCAGCGCGCCTTCTATTTTCAGGTTCCATACACGCGGACCGCTGTCGACGATTGCGTTGCCGGGGGGAAGGTCCGGAGCGAGCGCTATATCTTCGGCAAAAAGGACCCGCACGCGGCGCGCGGCCAGTCTCAGGCTTTCGTCCACGGCTGAAAGCAGGACCAGCTCGCCATTGCGCAGAATCGCGATGCGATCGCACACGCGGTCCACTTCCGAGAGCACGTGCGAGGACATGAAAACCGTTCTGCCTCGCCGCTTCGCGTCAGCCAGGAGCTCGTAAAAGGATTCCTGCATCAGCGGATCCAGCCCCTCGGTGGGCTCATCGAGAATCAGCAGAAGAGGGTCGGCTTGAAACGCCTGAATGAGCCCCAGCTTGCGCTTCATTCCCGTACTGTACTCGCGTAGCCTGCGCCGCAGGTCGTTATCGGGAAGATTCAATCGCTCTTGCAGCTCGCTCCGGTGTTTTTTGTCCACGGCACGACCGTTGAGTCCAGCCAGAAGATCGAGCACCGCCCGGCCAGTCAAATCGGAATAGATTCCCATCTCTCCCGGTAGGTATCCAATATGCGACCTTGCTTGAAGCCCCTCCGTTTGGCAATCGTGCCCGAAGATAGAAGCTCGGCCGCCTGTCGGCCGCAACAGATCGAGCAGAATTCTAATTGTGGTCGTCTTCCCGGCGCCGTTCAATCCGAGAAACCCAAGTATTTCTCCTTGATTGACTTCCAGGGTCAAATTGTTTACGGCCCTTAGGCGTCCGTACTGCTTCGTAATCCCAGAGATGGAAATGGCCGCCACACCGAGCATTCTAGCTAGAATCTAGGACAGCATGAAGATCGGCATCACTTGCTATCCCACTTACGGCGGCAGCGGAATCGTCGCGACTGAGCTTGGGCTGGAACTTGCAAACCGCGGCCACGAAGTACATTTTATTTCGTACGCGAATCCAATCCGTCTGGATCATGGCATTCCGCGCATCCACTATCACGAGGTGGAAGTATCCACTTATCCTCTATTCCAATATCCGCCCTACTGCCTGGCGCTGGCTTCGCGCATGGTCGAAGTGGCCGAGAATTACGACCTGGATATTCTGCACGTACACTATGCCATTCCCCATTCCATAGCGGCCCTGCTGGCTCAGCAGATGATGGCCTCGCGACGCTGGCTGCCGTTCATCACCACGCTGCACGGCACCGATATCACTTTGGTTGGACTCGATCGATCCTACTTTCCCATCACGAAATTTTCGATCGAGAAATCGAACGGGATCACCAGCATCAGCGAAGATCTGCGCCGCGACACCTACGGCATTTTCGCCATCGACAACGAAATCCGGGTGATTCACAATTTCGTCAATGTCGAGACATACCAGCCCATGGCCAATCGTCCGAACGGCAAAAAAAAGCTGATGCATATCTCGAACTTCCGTCCAGTGAAGCGCGTTCTGGATTGCATCCGCATCCTGGAGCTGGTTCTGCGGCGGACGCCGGCGCATCTATATATGGTGGGCGACGGTCCGGACCGGCAAGCGGCCCGCAGCCTGGCGCGACAGCTCGGTCTGGAAAGTCACCTAACATTCATGGGGAAGCAAGATCACGTCGAGCGCATTTTTCCGGAAATGCACGTGCTCTTAATGCCGAGCGAGCTGGAGTCATTTGGCCTAGCCGCTTTGGAAGGCATGGCGTGCGGAGTGCCCCCAGTCGCCACGTGCGTGGGGGGAGTTCCGGAGCTGATTACATCCGGCGTGGATGGTTTCCTGGAACCAGTGGGCGACATTGCCGCGCAAGCCGACCGCGTGATTCAACTGCTAACCGATGAGGAGCTGCATCAGAAAATGGCGGAAGCCGCTCGCCGGACCGCGGTAGAGCGGTTCGCGAGTTCGGCCATAATTCCTCAATATGAGGCGTACTACCGCGAAGTGCTGGAAAATGTACCGGCCGCCAGCCGCTAATGCGAATGTCACGCTATCAACGCTTCCGCGAGTGTCGCCGACGTTCGAGTTCCTAGAGCGCAGTGATATCTACCCTTACGACCTGTCCGAGCTGAACGAAGTCGAGGGCGGTGGCAACCTGTGCCACGACTGACGCAACGTTGGCCAGTGATTCGTGGACACGATGACAACGGCCAGCCTCCGACCCGTGAAATTCTGTTGGTAGCGGACGTTCTGCTCACAGGTGAGCAGCACATCGAACCCAGTTTGCTCTGCCGCATCCAGCAACGCGCCGTTCTCCAGTCCCTGCCATCCCAACTCATCCGCGCGCGTTACCCGATGTCCTCGCAGAAACCGTGCCAGCGGAGCTGGTGTATTCGCGTCGAAGAGGATCTTCACGCAATAGTCGCGGGGTGCTCAAGAGAACTTTTGGTAAATGCAAGGACTTGGTGCACCTGTTCCCGACTGACGGAAGGGAACCACTCGAGGAACTCTTCTATGGTTGAGCCGCGGTCAAGGTGCTCGAAAAGAGTGGCAACCGGCAGGCGAGTACCCTGGAAGCACCAGACGCCGCCACGCTTCCACGGGTTCTATCGACTGCGTTGCAGAGGCTCCAGTCCATATCGCTAGTCTACCGTTTGTGGCCGGGCCCCACGGATAGGTAGTGCGCTAAATCTTAGCGCACTACCGGATCTCACGGAATCCCGCTAGGTCTGAGTCTTGTGTCACGGAACACACGGTGCCCCTTCGGCACGTGACCAGGGAGCAGAAACGTCTTAATCAACTCACCCTCTCCGCAAACTGTCATACCGGAGAAGCGCTTGTACCAGGCAACCTCGGATACTTCAGGTTCGCTGTCGAGCCACTTCGCCAGGAGCTCTAACTGAGAAGCCGGAATCTTTCGGTTGTGGACGCGATCGAGCAAATGCTGAAACAGGGCGGGCGGAACGATTTGACGACGTACTCTAGGCACAACCTGCTCCTCAGACCCCGGTGTTTAGATCCCATAAAAGCCGCGCGTGAGACGCTCCTTGATCCGTGCCGCCTCGATTACATCTGAAGTCATCGTGAGCCGTTTAGCCAGCAGGCCCAATTCCTCCGGGCCCAGGCGGTTACCTTTGCCTTCGAGGAGTGCAAGTTCCGCGGTCTCAATGGCTACCTCTTCTCCGGTTGGCTTGCGCGCCACGACCCGGCTTCCAGTAAGGGCCTGCCTCACGAACCAGTGATACACCGTCAGTGCGCTCTTTATCACCTCTGTTCGCTTGGAGCCGGTCAATTCCGCCATCTGGTCAACGAGCGCAAGTTCGACCGGTGTCAAGACGGGTTGGATTCTGGCCATACTCCGATCTGCTCACTTTCTGTGCATATTATACTCTTTCCTGCGTTGATCTCGGCACTGGCCCGCACGATGGGTGTGCGCAAACGCTCCCTTGGCGAGGGGCACTCGTAAAGCCTCAGCTTTCAGCGGACAAGGCCGGCTGGGGAGGATGCCTCTAGCAGCCCGTGTCTAAAGTCAAAAAACATCTAGCGTGGAAAATGTTTTGACTTTAAAATCATCTTATGGCCATGGGCACACGCAAGAAGAGAGAGCGGCAGGAGGCCTTGTGGTACGGCA
>CATPCJ010000224.1 GCA_955652915.1 uncultured Bryobacteraceae bacterium | reverse complement strand
TTGGTCGGGGCGGGGCGATTTGAACGCCCGACCCCCTGCGCCCAAGGCAGATTTCTACTTTGTAATCAAACGTACTATTTTCAAGCATTTGTAAATACACAACTTGTAACCTTCATATTGAAGTCTGTTGAGGATTATTGGATCTGGAGGATACTTGTCACTACAAAATCACTACAGTGGCTTGGGGAGGCTGGAGGTTCCGGCCTAATTCCGAACGATTCGGTTCCGAACTTTTGACGGTTTGACTTCTGACTCGACCCGACCCGTGTGCCGTTGGAAAGAAGGCTAAATCTCCCCATCAGCAGACGGAGTCCTCCGTTATGTCTGTTAGGCGCGAGTGGATTGGCCGTGGTTTTGTGCCTTGCTAGTAAGAAGTGCCAGAGTTCTCCGCGCTTGCCCGGGTTGTTAACTTGTGAGGCATGCGTTCACGATGTCGGGGGACCGAGATGAACAACCCCTCGCTTGCGGGCTCATCGGATTCACTAAGAATAGTCCAGCTTGTTAACTAGCGGGGAGAGCGTTCGCGATGTCTGGGGACACAGACAAATTGGTCCACCCTTTCGTTAACATGCCCGTGACCGCGGATTGATCTCAAAATCGTGTGGCAGCGCCACAATCTCGCACAGTTCCACGATCAAGGGCTTCATCAGCGTCGGTGCAAGGATCGCAGGTTTTCATTGCTAGTTATCAGCCGAGAGGCAAGTCTGTAAAATCTAGACTTCAAGAACTAAAACGTGAACGCGACCGGAGGCGTCGTCGGCGATAATCGTTCGGTCGCTTACCATCGCAAACAGTTGACTTGAATCCTCAGACCTGCGCCGTCCAAAAATGCTTTCGCATCTGAACCCTGAAAAATGCGGTGCTCCACTGTGCCATATTAGGCAGACTCATAGGTTTGGATGTTCATCCCGTTGCCGTTCTAATGGCCAAAAGCAAATCTCCTAATCGCCAAAAGGGACTATATCCAGCTTTGCGTGTACATGTCGGACACGTTGCAAACGACAGAAAAGCGCGGAAAGAATTATCTTGCTGTGCCGACGGGAACCGGCAGGGAGTTCGGTATCCCGATTGACAGTCTGAAGCTCAATCGAGACCTGGACGATATTATTGACACGATGTCTAGCTTCGCTCAGCGGGGAAGTGATTGAGGCCGGTCAGCGTTTTCCAGTCTTGCTGGCTCCAGCCGCGTTGCGGCGGGCCCAACTGGCCCCGCATCAGACGCGGCAGCCCGGCAGGCGCCGGCTCGATGCGGCTGAGCTACTAAACCCAACGCGGATGAGGATCGACTACGAGTGGTCAGCCTGTTGTTTCCCTTCCCCGCTCATCAAACCGGACGTGCCCATCTGATGGCTGAGCATTTTGCTCAAGCGATTCCCCAATCAATGAACAATCTCGGCATTGCTTTGTTCGAGCACCACTGAGTTATCTCCGGGCTTGAGATCCACTTTAATGTCCCAAACCAAAACACTGTCGCGGCTTCGAGCGGACACTGAAACCGTAATAGCGTCCAGGTGGCACCGGCGGGATGATGGTACCCCGGCCCGCGTCGTCGATCAAGGCGCGGCTCGCGATGAGGGGCTCCATGGCAGCGGCCACGGCTTTACAATTGGCGGGTGGCTGGCATGAGGTCATCAAAGCATGGAGCGCTTGGCCTGGGGTGGCGCCGGGTGCGACGGACGCCCCTGCTTTCGTGAGAACATTTGCGAGGCTGTCTTTATAGAGGAAAATTACCTTACCTACAAGCGGGTTCGGATTTGCGGAAAAGGTGGTGGAAATCAACAGGCGTGCGCTGCCGGCGGTGGGCGCAGCAGGGGCCGATGGCGCGGAAACAGATGACGCAGGCGCTGCGCCGGCTGATCCAGGGGTGTGCGTTCCGATCTCGCAACTCTCGTTGCGCGGTGCGTAGGTGACGTTGTCTCCTTGCATGCCGGTGACCAGGCGGCCGCTGACGGTGGTGGATCCGGAGCCGCGGAGCGTGTCATTGGGAAGCAGCGCCAGGGTGAAGGGACCGCCGCTGTTTTGAACGTGAATCCGCACTTCGCCGGAGACGTTTTCCACTGTGTAGGGTTGTCGCGCGTGCGCTTGGCCACAGTCGAGGATGACGGAGTTCTCGTCGAAGTCGAACTGGAGACCGGAACTGCTGTACTTCCCGGTCATGCGCAGACCGGGCAGAGGTGGAGGCCCGGCGTCTCCAACGCCGATCATGAGGCCGACAAGACCGGTGTCAAAGCCGCTCGACTTATCTGCCGGGCGCGCCGGTGGTGGAGGATTGAGCGAACCAATCGCGCAGCGCTCGATTCGGGGCGCGTAGTCCGCCACTCTGGCGCTCGTCGTGCAGGTCCCTCCGCAAGCGGTGCTTACCACGGGCGAGCCGTTCGCATACAACGTGCTCGTCTCCGTGTGATAACCAGTAATCACATTGCCCTTCACATCCACCAGGCCCGGTCCCGACAGGCCGCCATCTGGCCGCATGGTCAGCACCAGAAGCCCGGGCTCATTATGTACAGTCACCGCCAGCGAATTCGGACCCTTGGTAATGCTGTAACCACGCCCCTCCTCCACGAGCCTGCCGCAGCCCGAAATGGTAGCGGTATTGGTTCCGAAG
Organism: uncultured Bryobacteraceae bacterium; assembly: GCA_955652915.1. Lineage (GTDB taxonomy): Bacteria > Acidobacteriota > Terriglobia > Bryobacterales > Bryobacteraceae > Palsa-89. The sequence goes on along the minus strand of CATPCJ010000224.1, from coordinate 462 downwards.
TTGAGACTGGCAAGAGCCCTCGGGTCGTGGTAACGTCCACTGAGGACGAGACCGGCTTTGCGCGGACCTTCCATGGCATCCAGGTCGATCCCGACCATGTTAATTAAGCCCGATAGGCCCGCCTTCACCCCTTTGCCCAAGCACGCGGTGGTGGTGCCGCCTAACTCCAGGCACCGCCGGGTGGCGACGGCGGTGGGGTCGGCGGTGCGGTCGGCGCCTGCGCTTGCCTTGCGCATTTCTTCATTGGCGCTCTTTATGGATTCAACGTGCGCGGCCTGCCGCGCGCCCAGATCCCTTTCCGCACCCTGATAGGCGGCTTTGGATTGCGGCCCCATCAATCGTTTGTTCCAGTCTTTGTTGAAGGCCGTGTCGAATTCGTACTTGCCCTCGAGGTGCCCGAAAGCCTCGATTTCAGCGGGAGTATGCGACTTCGCGTAGTCCTGCGAGATCTGGTAGCGGGCC
>CATPCJ010000223.1 GCA_955652915.1 uncultured Bryobacteraceae bacterium | reverse complement strand
TGTGCAGACTGAAGACGGCTTATGGTCGCCGTGCTGGACTTACCTCTATTCTCACTAACGAAGCGCCCGTTTTCATCCCCTCCAGTGTCGGCGCGCAGTGCCGAAATCGCGGGTCACAACACTTCCAAATCTGTATCTACCTGATTCCAAAAGTCTTTCAAACTCGTACCCTCTCTACGCTCCCCCGCCCGCCTTACTATCAGGGCAGCAAAGGAGCCTCTATGCCTAGCAAACGAAAACTCGATTCCGCCCGTGCCAACGGCGCCAGATCCCACGGACCTGTCACCCCTGAAGGCCGCAAGAAATCCTCCATGAACGCCCTCAAACACGGACTCAATGCCCGTACCGTAATCTTGCCCGCTGAAGACGACAAGGAATACAATTTCCAGCTCGAATCTTATGTCGAAAGATTCCAGCCCGCCGACCTCGTCGAAATGGATCTGGTCGTCGAAATGGTGAATGCCCGCTGGCGGCAGTGCCGCTGCAATAAAACCGAGACCGGCCTGTTCGCGGAACAAATGGTGAAGCAAAAAGAAAAGCTCGAAGCAGCCTACGATTCCTATCCCGAAACCGTCGAACACTCCACCGCCTTCCGCTCCCTCTCCGATTACGGCTATCTGGCCAACCTCAACCGCACGCAAGCCCATCTCGAACGGACTTACACTCATGCACTCCGCGATTTGCTGCGCCTCCAACAACTTCGCGAATCAAAAAGACAAGGTGCGGAACGAACCCAATCCCAGGAACGCACACCAACAGAACCGCGCGCGTCAGCAAGCGTTCCCAGTCCACAGACCCAACCCGAATCGAAACCGCCCCACCCACCGCCATCCGTGGAGTTAACCTCACCAGGATATTCCGATCCGGCTGGTCCCGCCCCACCCGAACTGAAGAGAAATTAATCCCAATTACCCCACTAACCCTACGTCAACACCGTTCCGTTCGCGTCAAACGATCGGGAACCACCCCGCAGCAGTGTTATATTTGAAAGTCACAGTCTAGCTAAATGCCTTTCCAGATTCACCCGGTTAAGGAGTTCCTTGTCCGCCCCGCGCTGTCTCCCGCGATTTCCCGGCTCAGCGAACTTGCGTACAACCTTCTTTGGAGCTGGGATCACACCATCCGCTCGCTCTTCCGCCGCCTGGATCCGGGCTTGTGGAAGACCAGCGGCTACAACCCGGTCCTCATGCTGGGACGCGTTCCGCAGACCACTCTCGATCGCGCCGCCTCCGATGCCCGATTCCTGGCCGTTTACCGCCGCGCCTGTGAGCGCTACAACAACTATCTGGAAAGGGCCGAGCCCCCGCAGGACCGGCTGATCGCGTATTTTTCCATGGAGTACGGCCTGGTGGAATGCCTGCCGATTTATGGCGGCGGCCTGGGCGTTCTCTCCGGCGATCATTTGAAGGGCTCCAGCGACGCGGACATCCCGCTGGTTGGAGTTGGGCTGCTTTATCAAAAGGGCTACCTGCAGCAGGCGCTCAATCCGGATGGCTGGCAACAGGAGCGCAATCCGGTGAACGATTTCTACACGCTGCCGGTGCACCCCGTTCAGGATTCCAGCGGCCAGGACCTGCTGGTACAAGTGGCGCTGCCCACCGGTCCCCTGTTCATCAAAGTCTGGTGCATGGATGTCGGCCGGGTGAAACTGTATGTGCTCGACACCAACATTCAGGAAAACAGTCTTGCCGAGCATCGCGACATAACCGGCCAGCTATACGGCGGCGACAACGTGATGCGCATCAGGCAGGAAATCGTGCTGGGAATCGGCGGACTCCGGGCCCTGCATGCGCTCAATCTGCGGCCCACCGTCTGGCACATGAATGAAGGCCACTCCGCTTTCCTGGCTGTGGAGCGGATGCGCCTGCTGATCGAAGAACAGCGCCTCAGCTTCGATCAAGCCTTTGAAGCCTGCCGCTCCAACAACGTATTTACGACGCACACTTCCGTGCCCGCCGGGTTCGATCTTTTCGATCCGGCTCTGCTCCACGAGTATTTCGGCGAGTATTGCCGCGAAAGCAAGATTCCCTTCGACAAGTTCCTGGCTCTCGGCCGGTTCCGTCCGCAAAATCACCAGGAACCGTTCTCCATGGCCATCACCGCCATCAAGACATCGGCGTTTCGAAATGCAGTGAGCAGTTTCCATCGCCAGGTCTCTCAGGAAATGTGGCAGGAGCTTTGGCCGCGGCTGCCGGTTTGGGAAGTACCCATTACTTCCGTGACCAACGGCGTCCATCTGCCCACTTGGCTCAACGGCGATCTGGCGCAACTTTACGATCAATATCTGCAACCGGATTGGCGCGAGCGTTACGCCGACCCGAAAATCTGGGATCTGGTGCTCGACATTCCCAATCAAGAGCTGTGGGAGGCGCATCGCCGCCGCCGCCGTAACCTGGTGGCGTACGTTCGCGAGCGCGTGGTAACCGCGGCGATTGCCCGAAAAGCGTCAGCGGCGGAGCAGCGCCGTTTGGCGGAAGTGCTCGAACCCGATATTTTCACCATCGGTTTCGCGCGAAGATTCGCCACCTATAAGAGAGCCACCTTGCTGTTCCGCGACGTCGAACGCTTGAAGCGTCTGCTGATGAACCAGGATCGGCCGGTGCAAATCGTGATCGCCGGGAAAGCGCATCCCAAGGATTTGCCCGGTAAGACTCTCATCAGTGAGATTGTGCAGCTCTCCCGCGCCCCGGAAATCGCCAAGCACATCGTGTTCGTCGAGGACTATAGTCTCGGCGTCGCGCGCGAGCTGGTCCAGGGAGTCGACTTGTGGCTGAACAATCCGCGCCGCGGCGAAGAAGCCTGCGGCACCAGCGGGATGAAGGCCGGAATCAATGGCGTATTGAATTTGAGTATTCTGGACGGGTGGTTCGATGAAGCCTATGAGAGCTCGGGCGGCTGGGCGATTGGCGATCGCGAGCCTTATTCGGAGGACCAGGATGAGATCCACGCCCGGGCCATCTACTCCATATTGGAAAACGAGATTGTGCCGATGTATTATGAGGGACACGATGAAGGCGTTCCGGCCGAGTGGATGCGGCGCGTCAAACAGTCGCTGAAGCAGTTGAGCCCGCAGTTCAACAGCCAGCGAATGGTGACCGAGTACATGACGCAACTTTATGAACCGGCGCACCAGGCGTGCCTGGATATCTCAGCGGACAGTTTCGAGCCGGCAAGGTCCCGCGCCGAGTGGAATGAGCAAGTAGAAAAAGTGTGGGATAATGTTGGTTTCCTGGAGGTTGGTGCAGGTCCGGATGTATCCGTTCTGACCGGCCGGCCAATTCCCATGCGTGCGGTGGTTAACCTGGCCGGGCTCACTCCCAAAGATGTACGCGTAGAGGCCGTGATCGGGCGCGTGGGCGTGAATGGAAATCTGGAAGAAACGCAAGTAATGACCCTGCCGTCAGTGGAGCAGCAGGGAGAAGCGTTTGTCTTCCTGAAGGAATTCGTGCCTCATCAAACCGGAAGGTTAGGGTACTCGCTTCGAATTAGTCCCAATCATTACGACGATCCGCTTACAAGGCCATGTCACGCTCTTTTGAAGTGGAGTACGGAATAGTGAGTTGCCTGGTAAAGTTTCGTGTGGGTTTTTAGCGCGATAAAAATAGCTATCAGGTTTCTGTAGCTTCTTGCAGTAATTCGTGGTACATACTTATTAGGCGCGAGCGGGATTCGACTCTCCAGGTTGCCTTGCCGGTTCCCGCGGAAACCCTCCGATTGATCCTACAGACAGCCGAGGCACGAGCAGGTCACGAGCAGGTAATGACCACCCCCTTAACCGGTGGTACCGCGAAGGGACAAATTCCAGGAGTCGATTAGACACATGGACGACGATCGAAGATATAGACAGCGCGGATACATGGATTCAAACAACGGATCCGGAGACCGCCGGCCCAATGACCGCCCGAAACCATCCGGGCCCCGTCCGCCGATCGATGTCACGGGCCCGCGCCTGCCCAGACTGTTGCAAAACGTGGTGGCGGCCCGCTGCTTCAATTGTTCCACCATGCTTCCTTCGGACCTGGATTGGAAAGGGATCTGTCCCAAGTGCGCTTCCGCGCTGCACTGCTGCAAGCAATGCGCCCATTTCGAGCCGTCCACGCGATTCCAGTGCCTGAAGCCGATTCCTGCCCGCATTCCCGTAAAGGATCAAGCGAACGACTGTGAGTTATTTTCACCGCGCGTCACGGTTGCCCGGGATGCAGCGCCGTCGAATCACCATAATTCCAACAACGCGCCCGCGCCGGCTACGCGGTCGCCGCATGATGCTCGAGCCGCGTTCGATAATCTTTTTAAGAAGCCGGAATAGACTCTTGGCATGCTCGTAGCGGAATTATCAAAACCCCATCTATTCCAGCTCCAGGATGTTCCGCCCGTCCCCGATCCGGGGCCCGGCCAGGTTCAGGTTGCCGTCAAAGCGATTGGAATCTGCGGATCGGATCTGCATAACTTCACCGAAGGTGGAATCGGCGATACGCCGTGCCTCTATCCCATGGTGTTGGGACACGAGCCGGCCGGAATGGTGGTTAAGAAAGGTCCGGGTGTGTCGGGCTGGGCCGCGGGCGATCGTGCGATTTTGGAACCCGCCCTGTACTGCTATCACTGCGAGTTTTGCATGAGCGGCCATCATAATGTCTGCGCGAATATCCGCTTCATGAGCGTGCAGGAGGAGCCGGGGTTCTTTCGCGAGTTCGTCAATCTGCCCGAGCGAAACCTGTTAGCGCTGCCGAAAAATCTCAGTTACGCCGAAGGTGCGGTGGTAGAACCGCTTGCCGTCTGCGTTCATTCCATGAAATTCGCGGCGCCACGGCCGGGGGATACGGCGGTAGTGTTCGGCGCGGGGCCAATCGGGTTGCTGACGGTCGCGATGCTGAAGCTCTCCGGCGTCACGCGGCTGTGGTTGGTGGAACCGCTGGCGCATCGCCGCAATTTAGCGTTGGCGATGGGCGCCGATGTTACGATCGATCCTTCGACAGCCGATCCAGTAGCTGAGATTCTCAAGGACACCGCGAAGCGCGGAGTCGACATCGCAATCGATTGCGCAGCCAACGGCGAATCCACCAATCAGTGCCTTCGGGCAGCTCGCAATTGCGGCCGCATCGTAATGACAGGAATACCGTCGGAAGTTCAAATCCACCTGGATTTCAGCTTCATGCGCCGCAAGGAGCTGGCTTTCTACACAGTGCGCCGTTCAAACCACGATTCCGAAGCAGCCTTGAACTTGATCTCAACTTATCCGGAACGCTTCGCCCCGTTGCTAACCCACCAACGTCCCCTGCAAGAAGTTCAAAAAGCTTTCGACCTCTGTTCCAGTTACGCCGACGGCATCGGCAAAATGACCCTAACGCTCTAGACGAATCCTCCGCGCCGCAACCAACAACCTCCCCCAGTGCCCCTCCAACACACTGATCTGCACGATCGGTTTCAAATAGGCCGTAGCGTCGATAAATTCACCGTTGCCAATATACATCCCCGTATGCGTAATCTTCTTAGCGGACTCCCCAAAATAAAGAAAATCCCC
>CATPCJ010000222.1 GCA_955652915.1 uncultured Bryobacteraceae bacterium | reverse complement strand
GGCCGCCGGTTACTAGCGCGATTCATGAGAGGAAAACCAAGAAGCACACAGGCAAGAATGCCTGTGCTACACAATGCCTGCGCCTCGTAAATCCACAGTCCGTTTCCAGGAGCGCGCGGAACTGCTCGACTTCCTGCTGGAGGTGTCGGCGGCGACCGCGGAGACGCTGGACCTGGACCGCATTATGGCCAACGTCGCGACGATCGTGAAGGAAGTGATCCCTTACGATCTTTTCGCCATTCTGCTGCACACGGAACGTCTGCGTGCGTTACGGATCCGCTATGCCATCGGCCATCGCGAAGAAATCGTCCGTAGTTTGACTTTGCAGCTTGGCGAAGGCATCACCGGTGCCGCGGCGGCCTCGCGCCAGCCGATTTTGGTGGGCGACGTTCGCACGGACCCGCGCTATCTGCCGGCTCTGGATGCCATACGGGCCGAGCTGGCCGTGCCGATGATCGCGCGCGAAAAACTGGTGGGTGTGATCGACCTGGAGTCGACGCGGCTCAACGCTTATCGCGAGCAGGATCGTTCCCTGCTCCAACTGATTGCTTCGCGGGTCGCAGTTTCCATCGACAACGCACGTTTGTACCGGCGCGTGGACCGTCAAAATCGCACGCTGAAAACGCTGTCAAATCTCTCTCAGGAATTCAGCTCGATCCTGGACCTGGACGAGCTATTGACCAAGATCGCAGTCACGATTCACGCACTGGTTACGTTCGATGCCTTTAGCATCATGCTGGTTGACCCGGAGCGGAAAGTTCTCCTGCACCGTTTTAGTGAACGCTACGACGAGCGGGTCGATCTGGATAACATTCCGCTCGGCAAGGGCATCACCGGAGCGGCGGCGGTATCGCGGGAAATCGTTCGTGTCGCGGATACAGCCACCGATCCTCGCTACATTGCATCGCATCCGGATATTCGCTCGGAAATCGCCGTGCCCCTGGTGGTGCAGGATCGCGTGGTGGGCGTGATGGATCTTGAGAGCGAGCGAATGGGCTACTTTACAGAGGATCATTCGCGGCTGCTGGCGCTGCTTGCTCCGCAGATCGCCAGCTCAGTGGAGAACGCGCGCCTGTACGAAGAACTGGCTCAGCGCGAGCACCGCATGGACCAGGATTTGAAGGCGGCGCGCAATTTGCAATCGGTGCTGCTGCTGCGCGAAGCTCCGGAAATTGAAGGCCTCGACATCGCCATCCGGTTCCGGCCCTGCCGCGAAATTACCGGCGATGTTTATGACGTTTTCGAGGACGGATCGGAATTCGCGGTTTTTACATTTGGCGATGTAAGTGGAAAAGGGGCGGCGGCGGCGTTGTATGGCGCCATGGTCAGCGGGCTCTTGCGCACACTGGCGCATCGACGGCGGAGCCCAGCCGCGCTTCTGAAACGTTTGAACGACGTTTTGCGCGAGCGCACCGTGGAGGCCAAGTACGTCACCATGATGGTGCTGGTCTGGGAGCGCATGCGGCATCGATTTGTCATGGCCAATGCGGGAGCCACGCCACCCATGATTTGCCGCAAGGGCGAGATCATTAAGCCCAAGGTGGGAGGTGTTCCGGCGGGGCTGCTGGACGATCGCGAGTATGAAGAAGTGACCTTTGAAACCAAGAAGGGCGACTTGATCGTACTCTATTCGGACGGCATTACCGATCAGCAAAATCCAGCGGAAGAAGAATACGAGCGGCACAATCTGGGACGTGCGATGCGGCAGCTATGCGGCAAGGATCCGCAAACGGTGGCAGACGGAATTCTGGCCGACGTGGATGAATTCGCGAACGGAGCGCCCATGAACGACGACCAGACGTTGGTGGTGCTGCGAGTTCGTTGATGGAGTATCGCGACCACACCCTGCATTGCGAGGACGTACCGCTGGCCGACATTGCGCGACGCGAAGGGACACCTTGCTACGTGTATTCCAGTGCGGGGATTCTCGAAAAGTTCCGGGCTTACGATGAAGCGTTCGGTGACGCGCCGCACCAGGTTTGTTACGCGGTAAAGGCGAACAGCAACCTGGCCATTCTGAAATTGCTGGCGGACGCCGGCGCTGGTTTCGATATTGTTTCGGGCGGTGAATTGTTTCGAGTCTTGAAGGCCGGCGCTAACCCCGGAAATGTAATCTTCTCGGGGGTCGGCAAAACGGAACAAGAACTCAATTACGCGTTGGAGCACAAAATCAAAAGCTTCAATTGCGAATCGGAACCGGAGCTGGCCCTGATCGATTCCCTTGCCGCGCGCCGTGGCTTGCAAGCCCGGGTTGCGATCAGGGTGAATCCCGACGTAGATGCGTCCACGCATCCCTATATATCCACCGGGTTGCGCGAGCATAAATTCGGAATTGATATCGCGCACGCCGAGGCGGCTTACGAGCGCGCGAAATCGTTCCAGAATATCGCACTGGAGGGCGTGAGCTGTCATATCGGCTCGCAGATCCTGGACATCCAGCCGATGCAGCAGGTCTTCGAGAAAATGTTGGCGTTGGCGAAGCGATTGCGCGCGCGTGGGCTTCCCATCCTGACCCTCGATCTGGGCGGAGGGTTAGGCGTTCCCTACAAACCTGGGGACACCGCGCCGGGCATCCGCGAATACATCGGGACCATGTGCCAGAGCGTGTCCGGCCACGGACTGGAAATTCTGATCGAACCCGGCCGCTCAATCGTCGCGGAAGCCGGTGTGCTGTTGACGCGCGTCCTCTATCGCAAAAGCAACGGCGCAAAACAATTCGTGATTGTGGATGCCGGGATGAACGATTTGATTCGTCCAGCGCTCTACCAATCGCATCACCAGATCATTCCGCTGCGTGAGAGCACAACCGGCACAATGGTCGCGGATGTAGTGGGGCCGGTGTGTGAAACCGGAGATTTCCTGGCGCGCAATCGAGAAATCGCGCAAGCGCTTCCAGGCGATTATCTGGCTGTCTGCACCGCGGGCGCGTATGGTTTCGTGGCGTCTTCAAACTACAATGCACGTCCCCGGCCGCCGGAGATTCTGGTGGAGGGCGGCCGGTATCGAGTGATCCGCGAACGGGAAACGTACGACGATCTCATTCGTGGTGAGACGATCTAGAACAAAAACCTATTGGCCGCCGATAAACGCCGATGCACGCGGATTTTTCAATTCTAACGCCTCGGTGCGTAACCCACCGTGAGCGAGACCATCACACTTCGGCCCGGCAGCAGCGTCAAGAGATCACCCCCGGAAGGCGCGAACGGTACGGCCGCCGTCGGACCAGTTCCTGGTGCGATACCCACAATGTTGTGTTTATCGAAAAGATTGTTGACGGCCACCCCGATTTTGCTTCCTCTCAGGAAGGACGCATTTTTCACGGTGTAATTCACGAACGTGTTGGTGATGCTGAACGGATCGATGCGCACCGCCTGGTTTACGCTGCCGTTGTCGTTATACAGTCTGCCGATACGTTTGTCGAACAAGCCCACGTCCCAGGCTTTCCGCTGCCATGTGAGGCCGAAGGTTACAGTATCTCTTGGAGCGTTTGCCACCCACAGCCCCGTGTTTTGGTACTTGGCGGCGCCTAAGGTTCCGTTGAGGTACAGACTGGCTCCATGACCTATGATGATGTTGCTTTCCGCTTCGATGCCTTTTGTGTTCGATGGTCCCGTGGCAACATACACAGGTTCGTTTTGGTTGGCTGGATCGTTAATGGGTGTATAGGGGTTTTGGAAATGAATGTAATAGGCGTCAACATCCAAGGTCCACCGGTTGAATTTCAATACGGAACCCACTTGGTAGGTCTTTGCGATCGTCTGTTTCGGAGGTAGCTCCACAGCGGCGTTTAGAGTGTCGAAGACGCTGGTGGGCGGAATCGTGCTTCCCTCGGCGAATTGAGCGTATGCCGACCAGTTTCTCCGCACCCGGTAACGCGCGGCGACCGAAGGCAGCCACGCATTGTAGCCGACCCCGTGCGCGGTGAACACCGCTCCACCCATGCAAGTGCCGGAACCGCTCTTACCAATCAAAGTGCCGCCCAGGCAACCGACGGACTTACCGTTGTCTTGATATTGGTTGAAATGCATGTTGTAGTAAGCCTCTTTGATTCCGGCTATGAACGTAAGCTTCGGCGTGGGCCTGAATTCGTACTCGGCGAAAGGCTGCATTGTTTGCGTGATGAAATGTTCATGGAAGTTCGGAGTCGGGTTATCCTGCCAGTTGAATGGAGAGGAAATGTACTGGTAGCGGTCCGTGTACGCCCAATCGTACCAGGCGCCGGCCCGAATGACGCCCCATCGAGTCTCCTTACTCACACTCACGATATCGCCGATATGATTTGCGCCGTTGAGCTTGTCTATCGCGCTGGTTGGCGAGATCGCGACTAGGTTTTTCTCCAGATTTTGCTTGTTCCAATAACGATACGTGGATGCCTTATTGTCTAAAGTCCAGCCGTTGCCCAAATCGGAGTGGATGCCGATGTAACCGAAGTCGGTCTGGATGTGATAAAAGCTATAGCCATAGTAGAAAGGGCTGGTGGGATCGTTGTTCAGCAGAAAGTTGTCTCCGAACTGCGCGACTTGGGCGCGCGACGGGGCGTTCGTATCCGGGGTGTTTGTCCACAGATCGATCAGCCCAAAGTCCGCCGTCAAAACAGTCTTGTCGGAAATCCTATATTGGTACTTCATCGCTCCGGCGACGCGCTTTTGATAATTGAAGGTCTGGTAGCCGTCGGATAACAACTGGTGAAGGTCGATGAAGAGATTCGATCTTTTTTCCGCTCCGCCGAAAGCCCCGGAATCAATCGACAAATCAAATAGGCGTGTATTAAAAGAGCCGTACGAGGCTGTCGCCCGAACATCAGGGTCGTGGTAGCCTTGCAGGTCGCGCGATAACAGGTTGATCGATCCGCCGAAGTTGGTGGGGCCGACCGTCGAGGCCGTCCCCGGGCTGCGGTCGAAGTCGACTCCGCCAATCCAAAGCCCCGGAAAGAACGCCCAGGAGTGATGTGTGGGATCGTTCGTGTCCTGGAACGGGATGCCGTCATAGGTCATGGTGTATTGACCATCCTTGAAGCCGCGGAAAAAAGTCTTGCCCTGACCGAGCCCGACTCCGTTCGAATTGACGCTAAACGTGCCGGGCGCCATTTGGATCACTTCGTTAAAATCCGCGAGAGGCGAGGAGAAGTTCTGGATGAATGCGGCGCTGATCTCTGTTTTTGCGGACACTGCATCGAGCGTGTTCCCGGAAGGCGCGAGTTGTGCGGCGAGCGAGACAACCGCCTCGACAGAGACAGTCTGGGAGAGGCTTGCCACGCTCAGGGGAATCGATAGTTCGCCGGCGGTGGGTTGGACGCCGGTGCGCCTGGCCGTGCTGAATCCTGGCGCCGACACCTCAATCGTGTAAGAGCCCGCGCTCACCGTAGTGGAGAAATGACCCTCACCGTCGGTGGTCAAGCTCCGGACGAAGTCGGCGGCTTCCTTTTTCACCACGACGGACGCTCCGGCGATTGCCTTTCCAGACTGATCCACAACAGTCCCGGCGACTGGTACGCCACCCGCATCCTGCTGCGCCTGCAAAGCAGTGGCGCAGACAATCAGACATATGACGGCGAGCACACAGCCACATCGATTCAAGACATCTTGCATCAATTCCTCCACGGACGAATTTAAGCGGAACCCTAGCATAGCTACCGAGCGTGACAAGGGAGTTACGAAGACGTTAAAAAACGAACCGATGCGACGCGCTACGCAGGTGATGGATTAATCCCCGGTACCGGGCGGCTGCTACAATCGGGCCATGTGGTACGTAGTTGTTGCGTTGGCTGTAATCGTAGCTATATTTTTCGCGACACGAGCGAATCGAGGAATTCAGCGTTCATCGCGCGCTTCCAGGGAAATGCGAGATCACATTCGCCGGCAGGCGTACCGGGACGATAGATCGGGTTGAAGATTTGAGCCGCAAGCCGATTCACTCCAGCACGGCGGCGATGAAAACCATCCATGACCTCGCGAGAAGAGCTGCACAAGCTCGTTGATCATCCCGGAAGCCGATGCCGTTGCCGCCGGAAAGATCTTGCGTTCATTGCCGCAGTCGCCATGATGGCCTGCAAATGGAATGGTTTCCCAAAACGCGGATGGCGAGTGCGATGGGAAGGACTGCGCCCATTCATGGGTGATTGAGGTGACTGTCACCTCAAACCCAGCGCGGTTGGATGCTTTGGCTGATAGAGACCGATTTCGCCACCGCCAGGAAGGCGAATTTTGGTGATTGAACCCCATCGAGCCTCTTGTACCTCCGAACACACTACATCCTTTTTCGTAAGCGCCGTCATCTCCGCCTTCAGGTCGTCACACATTAGATAGAGCTCGTGCCGACCATTCTCATCGGCGGGATGGAACGCCGCTTCTACTGGAGGAAGGGCAAAAATCAGCCAACCATGCCCGGCATCCACGGATGGGAATCGCAGGACGTCCCGAAAAAAGGCACGATCCGCTTCCTCGTTCTTGCTGTATACGATTACGTGCGCACCTGAGATCATTTATTTGCCTCCTAACGATTCGAAGCTCCACAGCCGGTATTGGAATACTATCATTCCAACCACGATCACAAACCAACCAGTTCGGCTCGCCATTAGCGCCATGCTGAGCGTCATCAGCACGTTGCTGAAGTACAGCGGATGTCGGACATACCGGCACGTCCGTCCGCAACCAACACCTCGGTCCTGAAGTTTGCATTCTGAACCCGCCACCAGCAGGGCACCGATGCAAAACCTGTTCCGGAATTCGAAGCCAGTGGCGCGCGTCATGGTAAATCAGTAATATAGCTTTAATCATGCTCTTGCGCTTTGGAACATTCGAACGAATTACGGCGGTTGCCGCACTTACCTGCCTGATTGTCGC
>CATPCJ010000221.1 GCA_955652915.1 uncultured Bryobacteraceae bacterium | reverse complement strand
GCCCAGGTGGCGCCGGTCACACTGATGCGCCCCGCTACGCCAGAGAAAGCGCCCGGCCCCGATGGTTTCATCCAGCGCTGGCTCGTGCTCGAACCCATCCCCGCCAATGGCCTCACCGACCAGGCCGTCCAGGCCATCGTGAAGAAGGAGTATTTCCCCGACCAGTTCACTGTGATTCCGCACGAGGGCGACAAGGTGACCATGGGCAACGCTCAACTCATCTGGCACGCCGAAGACACCAAGCTGTATAACCTGAACCTCTATCACTTCGCTCACGGATTGGGCAAGCCGACGACCAACGTTCTATTCTGGGCAGTCACACTCGTTAACTGCCTGCGCGAAATGCCCGGCGTCCGGCTGGCCATCGGATCGAACGCCGCGTCGGTCTGGTGGGTGAATGGCCAGGAGGTCATCGGCATCTACGGCGATCGCCAGACGGTCATTGATGACGGGGTCTCCAGACGCCTGACGTTGAGGAAGGGGCAGAACATCATTCGCGCGGCCATTGTCAACGGCGGCGGCGCAACCGATTTCTGCGCCCGCTTTCTCGACCAGGAGGACCAACCGCTCAAAGGCTACACTGTAACCCTCAACGAGGTGCGTAAATGAGGTGGATAGCGGCGTTTCGATAGAATCTGTCATGATGCACAACTGCACACGCGTCCTCTTCGCTCTCCTGGCCGCAGCGCCCTTCGCGTTGCCGCAGCGCGGCACGCCTATCGAGCAGCAACTCACCTTTGCGCCCTATCATGCCAGCGGCTTCTACGACGTCGGCGAAACCGTCGGTTGGACAGTGACGCTGGGGCCCACCACACCCAAGTACAGCCACAAGTGGACCATCCGCCGTAATAACGCCACCGTTCTTAAAGAAGGGAAGCTGGATCTCTCCTCCGGCTCCGACACGATCGAAATCAGCGGCGATCAACCCGAGATGATCTACGTTGCGGTCGAGCCGTACGCCAAGCTCGCCACCGATGCAGCCGCATCTGCGCGACCCGCCGACACCACAGCCGCTGCCCGCGTCACCGGCGGTGGCGCCGAGTCCCCATATATCGGTGGCAACACCGGCCGCAACAACGGACTCTACGCGGTGGGCGCCGCCGTTGCCCCGCAGAAGCTCGGCCTCTCCACGCCCCACCCAGCGGACTTCGACGCATTCTGGGACGGCAAACTAGCGGCTCAATCGAAGGTCCCGATCAACGCCGAACTCACGCCGGTCGAAACCGACGTTCCCGGAGTGGAGCTAAACATGTTCGTTGTGGATGCCCTCGGCTCCAAGGCCCATGGCTACCTCGCCAAGCCCGCCGGCGAAGGCAAGTTTCCCGCACTAATCCAACTCCAGTACGCCGGCGTGTACGCCTTAAACTCCCGCGCCGCCGCACAGCGTGCCGCCGAGGGCTGGCTGTTCCTCAACGTCGACTCGCACGACAAGCTCCCGTCCGATCCTTCCGGCAACATCCCTCGCGGCTATCAGGCCGTCGGCAACACCGATCGCGAGAAGTCGTACTTCCTCAATATGTACCTGCGTGACGTGCGGGTTCTCGATTACTTGCTTACCCGCCCCGATTGGGACGGCAATACCATCGTGCTCACCGGCGGCAGCATGGGCGGCCAGCAGAGTCTCGTACTCGCCGGCCTCCGGCCCGAAAAGCTCACCGCCGTGCTGGTCTGCGTTCCCGCCGGCGCCGATGCGAATGGCGACTTGCACGGCCGCAAGGCCGGCTACCCGAATTGGCCTTCCGACAATCCGGACGTAATGAGCACCTCGCTCTACTTCGACACCGTGAACTTCGCCTCGCGCATCAAAGCTCCGGTGATGGCCGGCATGGGTTTCATCGACACCATCTCCCCGCCCGCCGGTGTCTGGACCGCGCTGAATCAGATCACCAGCCCCAAAGAGCCTCTGCCCATGATCGAATCCGAGCACGACAACCTCACACCGCAGAAAGGCCGCGCCTGCCCCGCACGCACCAGAGAACTGCTCGACGTTCTGGTGAAGGGCGGCGAATTCCATCCCACCGGCATCAGGCCATGAAATTAAGGAGCTCACTCATGCGATTCCTCTTCACCGCCGCTCTGTTCGCGGCCACGCTCTACGCCCAGCGAGGTGTCGCGCCTTATTACGAGGACACCAACAACGTTCCGGTCTCCCCCGAAATTCAGGCCGACCGAAAAGTCACGTTCCGTCTGTTCGCGCCCAAAGCAAGCGAAGTGGTTCTCATGGGGTCTCCCGGCATCCTGGAATTCACCAAAAAGCCCATGCCACTGCAGAAGGACGATAAGGGCGTCTGGAGTCTGACTATCGGTCCGCTGCCTGCCGGATTCTACACGTACGGCTACGCCATCGATGGCGGCCTGCGGATGCCCGATCCCTCTAACCCCAACCTAGAGGTGCGCCGCTGGGGTGCCACCAGTTCCTTCATCGTGCCCGGTGGGGAGAAGTCCGTCATCGAAGAACGCCGCGTCCCCCACGGCACCGTTCACGTCGAGTTCTACGATTCTAAGAATCTCGATACCGAGCGCATGGTCTACGTCTACACGCCGCCCGGCTACGAGACCGGCAAGGTGAAGTACCCGGTCCTCTATCTGCTCCACGGCAACGGCCAGATCGAAGCCTCCTGGACCTGGACCGGCCGTGCCAACGTCATCCTCGACAATCTGATCGCCGACAGCAAGGCCAAACCGATGATCGTCGTGATGCCCTACGGTCACGTCCCGCGCGAAATCAAAACTGCGTCGCCGCCGCCCGCCAATGACCCCGGCGCCATCGAGAAGGAACTGCTCACGGCGGTAAAGCCCATGGTCGAAACCAAATACCGCGTGCTCACCGATCGCCTTCACCGCGCCATCGGCGGCCTCTCCATGGGCGCGGGTCAATCGATGTCGATCGGTCTGCACAATCTCGATCAGTTCGCCTACATCGCCGCCTTCAGTGGGGGCGGCAATCGCACCGAATGGGAGAAGGCCGATCCCGCCATGCTGAATCAGAAGCTCAAAGTCTTGTGGATCGGCTGCGGTACCGAAGACCCCGGCTACAACGGTGTCAAAGGAATGGACGACCTGCTCACCAAGAAGAACGTGAAGCACATCTGGAACCAGTCCGGCGGCGGCCATAGCTGGCCCAACTGGCAAGTCTATCTCTCGAAATACGCGCCGCTCCTGTTCCAGTAATGCCACGCGATGTCGCTCAGACCGTCCGTCGTCACGCTGCCCCGAAAGGACATAATGATGAATCGTTCCGCCAGTATTTCCACCGCACTCCTCTTAGCCGCCGTCACTCTGTACGCCCAAACATCCGCCACCCTCAATGTCGAGGTGAACCAGACCAAGTCGGCTGTCAGTCCGACGCTCTACGGTCTGATGACGGAAGAGATCAACTACTCGTATGACGGCGGGCTTTACGCGGAGCTGATCCGCAACCGTACCTTCCGCTCCGATTGGAGCGGCATCCTCAACTGGTTCCTGGTGGAGAACGGATCGGCCGCCGCGAAGATCGGTGTTGATTCCAAGGAAGGGCCATCCCCCGCCCTCACCAACAGCGCCAAGCTCGAAGTCACCAGGGCGGACGCAAACAGCCCCGCGGGATTTCTGAACGAAGGCTACTGGGGTATCGCCGTGCGTCCGAACACGCGCTACGTGGGATCTTTTTTTGCGAAGACCGCGTCGGACGACGCACTGCCCGTGACGATCGCGCTCGTCGCGGACCATTCGGGACAAGTGCTCGCGAAGACGTCTATCCCGGTTGGCGGGACAGCGTGGAGGCGGTACACGTTCGAGATGCAGTCGGGGAACGCGGCCGCGTCCTCCGACAACCACTTCGAGATGACACTCGACCGGCCGGCGACTCTCTGGCTGCAGTTGGTCTCGCTCTTCCCGCCCACCTACCACAGCCGGACCAACGGCAATCGCATCGACATCATGGAGAAGCTGGCCGCGATGAAGCCGGCGTTCCTGCGCTTCCCCGGCGGCAACTACCTGGAGGGCAATCGCATTGAAACGCGCTTCGATTGGAAGAAGATGATCGGCCCGCTGGTGGATCGGCCGACGCATCCCACTACCTGGAATTATCATTCCTCGGACGGCATGGGCCTGCTGGAATTCCTGCAATGGTGCGAAGACCTGCGCATGGAACCGGTGCTCGGCATCTATGCGGGATATTCGCTGGGGGGCGAGTTGGTGAAGCCGGGTCCGGATCTCGATCCGTACGTGCAGGAAGGGCTGGAAGAAATCGAGTACGTCACCGGCGGCGCCGATACCAAGTGGGGCGCGGTGCGGGCGAAGAGTGGACATGCGGAGCCGTTCAAGCTGCGCTACGTCGAGATTGGTAACGAGGACAATTTCGACCGCCAGAGAACCTACGACGGCCGCTACGCGCAGTTCTACAAGGCGATCAAGGCGAAGTATCCGAACATTCAGATCATCGCCACTATCCCGGTGAAGGGCGTGACGCCCGACATCGTGGACGACCACTACTACAAGCGCGAACAGGGTATGTTCGAGGAAGCGCGCCACTATGACAAGACCGATCGCAATGGCCCGAAGATCTTCGTGGGCGAGTGGGCCACCCGCGAAGGATCGCCGACACCGAACTTTGGCGCGGCGCTCGGCGATGCTGCGTTCATGACCGGCATGGAGCGCAACAGTGACGTAGTCATCATGTCGGCCTACGCGCCGCTGTTCGTGAACGTCAACCCGGGCGGTATGCAATGGACTTCAGATCTGATCGGGTACGATGCGCTGAACAGTTACGGCTCGCCGAGCTATTACGCGCAGGTGATGTTCTCATCCTGCCTGGGCGACCACACGGTGAACTCATCGCTCTCCGGCGCCGGCGACAAGTTTTTCTATTCAGTGACCTCGGCGCCGGACAAGCTCTGCGTGAAACTCGTCAATGCCAGTTCAGCGCCGCAAGCGGTGAACATTGCGCTCAACGGAGCGGGCACGGGAACGCACACGGCCCACCTCCAAACCATGAAGGCGAACACGACGTGGGCGACCAATACGATCGCGCAGCCCGAAAGCATCGTGCCGGCGAGGTCCACCACGAGCATCAAGGGCGAGCGGATGCGGCATACAATGCCCGCCTACACGATTCAGGTAATGCAGATCGAGCTTGAGCGTTCTGTCGGCTCCATAAAAAAAGGGACCATTCCCGCCGATTTGCCTTAATGCCCCGGGCAGCATCCGGCTTTTCGCATAATCGATGCAAATTTCACTTGCTGTTTCTCCGAACGGAGCGATGAAGGGTCACACCGCAACACGCGGCAAAGGGGAAGCCAATGAATGAAACTACAATCGATTCCACCATCAAGCCGGAATCCAAGGCTGCGGAGGCGAAGAACAAGCGCAAGCCCGCAAAAGCCAGGCCCCCAGTCCCAACCGCATAGCTGCTGCGATTTCGAAGTGAGCATTGTGGACAGTTCGAATCCATGCCGGACCCCAGAGACACTAAGGAATCTCGAGAGAAAAGTTGGAAAACCGCATTTCTGGGGAGTCATTACTTGATGTACGGAATGAGACCGCTGTTTTGTTGACAGCATCGCCCCGAGTTCTGGTGGCCCTTATCCCTAACATTCCGTAGGTTCTTCGCGAATCCAGCTTTTTCTAGCTTGAAGCGAGAAGCCTTGGGCGACCCGGCTGAAACGTTCATTCGTGGCGTTCTTGGCCCATTTTTCTCCCTTTTCTCTCGTTGACAGGTTGCGTTTGTTGACAGGGGGGTTAAGCTTAGGGTCCCGTAACGTCAGTTCCGCAAA
Organism: uncultured Bryobacteraceae bacterium; assembly: GCA_955652915.1. Classification (GTDB taxonomy): domain Bacteria; phylum Acidobacteriota; class Terriglobia; order Bryobacterales; family Bryobacteraceae; genus Palsa-89. The sequence goes on along the minus strand of CATPCJ010000221.1, from coordinate 7,156 downwards.
TCGTCCAAGAATTCAGACGCTGGCTCGACGCCCGTCACCAGCAGATGATCTCGCGCACGTGTGCAGGCCACGTAGAGCAGGTGCCGCTCTGTGTTGTACACATCTTCGAGATCCGCGTCGTCAGCGACTGTCTGAATCCGTTGCTGGAGCGGGATGACCTCATCGTCACGGGCCATCACTACTACGGTACGGAATTCCAGGCCCTTGGCGAGATGCATGGTGCTGAAGTGAACGCTCGGCCGGATTATCGGCAATTGGGCGGTGATGGGTCCTTTTTTATGTAGCCGACAAAACACCTAAACTTTCCGCGACAAAACTCTAGGTTGTTCCCGGAAATCTCCGCGCTCGCGGCAGCGCGCATCGGTGCGCGTACTTTAAGTTCTGCAGTTAATCAGCGTACGCTACAATGCTTCGGCATCGGGAGAATTTTGCCATGATCGAATTCTTCACTTGGCTGGGCGTGGTCTGGGCAAAGGAAGTCGTAAAAGGGGCTTCCCATGCCGTTATTGACAAGCTGCGAGCACCTGAGTTGGAACACGCAATCGATGCGGAGCTCAAAGCCTGGGAAAAGGACGTCAGAGCGCAATATGCGCCCGGCATTCAGCCGGGCGTCTTGGCCCATATCTTCGCCGCGCCACATTCCGCATACGACGTTCCTCAATCGCACATGGTCCTTAGCTCCATTTGCAGAAAGCCAACGTTCCGCCCGCGGAAGTCTGGTTGGAAGCGCTCGTGGCAAGTTGGCAGAAAGTAAAGAGCACACCGGGACCGCTTCAGCCATTCTTCGAGGAAGATATTGGCACCATCAAGCCGTACCTCAAAAGCCTGTCACAGAGGTTATTTGACGTTTGCAAACTGAATGAAACGCTGTTTAAAGGCGCCGTATTCCGTTCCTTGGAGGATCGGCATCAGAAACAGGACGCTCTGCACCAGACGGCGTACGAGATTCTCCGTATAGTTTCCAAATCGCGAAAGGAAGTTAACTTGGCACCGGCTGAGCAACCTGTAGTTTTCGACGTTTCCCCACGATTGGACAAGTCCCTGCAGCGCCGGTCGTTGGGTGGCGGAATGGATGTGGTTGTGACTTTTGAAAATGTACCGTCCCGGCGCTCGCGATCCAAAACCTGAGTTGATCGGAGTCTGGAACGCAGACCAAAAGGTCATTACGCCCATTGAAACTCCTCCCGGCGGCTGGGATCCTCCGCCGCTTTGCGTCCCCAGTTACCGGGTTGACGTCGAATGGCGCTTGCCGAGCCACGTTAGAGGTCACCTGTGGGGCCCGGTCAAAGAGCGAGTCGTCCGGGGGTTCCTCGCCACCTCCGTGGGGAGATACAACTTGTGCCGCGTGATCAATTTCAAACGGGAGGAAGCGGTTTTGCTTAATTGTACGGCCTACGACAGTATTTGACAGATCAATCGGCTTACTACAGAGGCCTCGAAATCGCCCTTGCGAATCACCGTTTCTGGAAGAACAAACGCATCCTCCGGATGACCGGGAGCAACCTTCGGCGTGAAGTTGAAATGCTCGTAGACGGCGGCCAGCTGATTGACATGGTGCCCGATCGTTTTCGAGGAGAGTGGAATGGTCGCGTCGTTGAAGTCGAAGCCGCATTCTTGGTTCTTGAAGGTCTCCGCAAGCGAGAAAATGCCCACTCATTTAAAGCAAGTGCCAGGCGCATCATCCTCAGATGACCCTTCGAACTGCACAGAAATGGTCCTGTCGGGTCCATAAAAAAGTGCTAGCAAGTTGCCGCAACGCTCACCGGCCATGATCACGAGTCGCAAAATCGTGCTCTTCTCCAGTCCGGTAACCCTCAGCAACCTGGTCAAGCGATAGCGTCAAGTCGAAAACCTTGCCGGGGCTGATCTTTCCGTTCCACACCTGATCTATCAATGCGGGCAGGTAGCGGCGCACTGGCGCGGGCCCTCCGTGAAGATGAACGTGGGCATAGAACAGCTTCTCGCCGTTGAGCTCGACTCCGTGCGGAACTCCAACGTAGGCCACGGACCCACCCGGACGGGTGGAACGGATCGCTTGCATCATCGACTCCTGCGTACCGACACACTCCAGAACCGAGTCAGCACCGACTCCCTTAGTAAGCTCCAGGATCCGAGCCACCCCGTCGTCACCGCGCTCAGTCACGATGTCGGTGGCACCGAATTCGCGTCACTCCCGCCTGCCGCCAGAGCGGGTCGTAAACCATGATCTGCACCGCCCCGCCATTAAGCAGACCCGACGTACACGTCACCGTTGCCGTAACCGCAGTAGGAACTGCATAGAAAGCAGGATTGGGAGAAACCGACGCAGAGGTTGTGAAAGCGGGCAAGATTACTGTGAATTGTGCTGAGTCCGCACCCGTTCCCGCAGAGTTGGCCGCTGAAATTTTGTAGTAGTAAGTTAGACTGTTCGTCAGTCCGTGTCAGTGAAACTGTTTTGGTTTGTATTTCCGACCGTACCGTAAGGCCCGCCATTAATAGAGCCGCGCTTCACCTAAACGAGGCCTCGGATATGTATTTGTGGACAGCGGCACCTTCGAAAAGAAACTGACGTTCTACGATGACAAGACGAATACGTCATGGGAGTTCGGCTCAAGTTCCAGAAGTGTTGTGCTCTATGGTTTCGTCAGAGGCCAACGACCCTCCGTTGCTCGTTGCACGAGAAGTTGCGAAGCCGTATTAGCTCGTCTCGGAGTTCAGAGCTGCTACATTACCCGATCCTTTATTGCTGAGGGTACAGATCAAACACATGTTGCCTCCAAGTTGGATTTCTAGGCTCGAAACCATCGATTGGGACATCAGGGGGGACTACAGCGAGTCTCCTTTTTCTTCGATTCACTGGTATCCCGGCCGATTCGCATCGCAGATACCTGCATCCGTTATCGGTTTGATGACCAAACCCGGAGACCTCGTAGTTGATCCATTCATGGGATCCGGCACGACAATTGTAGAAGCGCAACGGCTCCGCCGACGGGCCATTGGGATTGACCTCAATCCCATAGCATGTATCGTAGCTAAGGCTAAGACTCTATCGGCACAACATGCCAAGATTCACAAATTAACCGAAGAGATCCGACGGGAAGCAAAAGTCGTGTTAGGCAAGGCTGATGCCGGTTTGTCGATATCTGCAAGGAGCCGCGACGTGCCGACAGAAGTGCAGAGCGGCAAATGGTATACCACGCCGGTCTTTCATAAGCTCTGTGCCCTCTGGACTTTAATTGGAACACATCGGGGAGCGAAACGGGCGTTGGCCGAAGCCGCATTTTCGGCGATTCTGCTACCGGTATGCAAAGAGACGCGTCATTGGGGGTATGTTTGCGACAATTGCACCCCCACAACCAACCACGAGAGTAGCGTCTATCACGAATTGACGGAAATACTTGATCGCTTGACGCTGGCTTACGCAAGACGTGACGATGGCACGCCACAGACGATTGCGTCAGGCATACAGCCCGAACTTGTACAGGTCATTTGTGGCGACGCTGTCGGCTCCGTCAAGAGACTCGCTCCCGAATCAGTCGATCTTGTTGTGACTTCGCCCCCATATTTCGGTGTAACCGACTATATCAAAACTCAGAGACCTTCGATGGAGTGGTTTGGCCATCAGATCGAGCCGCTACGCCTTGAAGAGATTGGCGCAAGAAGCAAAAGGCACCGGCGCGAAGCCGTGGAACAGTATCTTTGTGATCTTCAAGCCGCCTTTCTTGAACTGCACAAAGCGCTGCGGTCAAACCACCCGTGCGTTCTGGTGATTGGGGAATCGGCTTCCAGAGATGAGGTTCTTCCCGAAGTAAGGATGACCATGGGGAATTGCGGATTCACAGAAGAGTTCGAGGCAGTGCGTCGTGTATCCAACCAGCGACGCCAAATACCAAGCGTCGCATCAGAACACGTTTTGGTTTACTCAAAAGGGAAGGCAAGATGAAGACGCTCAGAGACTATGGTGAAAGAGCTATCATCGCCGATATCGTGTCGCGCTACTGCAGGGTCGTGGGCGATGATTGTTCGACCTTTGATCTCGGAGCAATCGACCTGGTCGTCACAACTGATCCCGTTCCCGAACCCGCAGCAAAACTCATCGGCGGGGACAGTGACCCTTATTGGGCGGGTTGGCTGCTGGTTGTCATAAATGCCTCGGACTTAGCGGCCGCGGCCGCGACGCCACGCGGATTCGTCGCTGCGATCGATGCGCCTGCGGAGACGTCTGTAGCGAATTTCGAGCGATTCCTTGCTGGATTGAAGACGCTTGCCAATCCGAGGAACTTCAAAACTCCGGGGGGAATCTTAGAGAAAGTGACCAATTTGTGGCTGTGGGTACCGCTTTCGGCACTTGTCCGTGCGGTCAAGCACTTAGGCGAACGGGCGCGTCAGCGGGAAATGCCCCTGTGAGTATCGGGCGGGGAGGGCGTTTTTGGGACGACGCACTCGCTCACAGAGCCGGACTTCGGACCCTCGACAAGCTAACATCGCCTCTCTTTAAACCCCGCTCGCAATCTAAGCCAATGAGGGCCTTGGCTGCTAAAGGGCTCGTGCGCGCGTGTATGGACAACAGCGATGGTCTCTTGCCAACTCTTCAGCAGCTCGCATCATCCAACAACGTCAGCGCAGTCCTTAATTTCGATCAATTGCCGGTGCCTTCTGCGGGCGCCTTCGCCTGCGAAGATCCTCAACGTTTGTGGTTAGGTTGGGGCGATTGGAACGTGATAGCGGCGGTTGAGCAATCTGCTGTTGACATCGCTAAACAGACGGTTATGGAATTGGGATTTGAACTCATTGAAATCGGCAACTTGAGTACGGCCAACCCACTGTTACAATCCAGCGCCACGGTGTAAGGGGAATGGCACCCCGACTCGAATCGGAGCGATTCGCACGCGATTCATGGTTTACAAGCGGTATTGAGGGCTACATCGAACTTCTCAAAAGTGTTGGACTTCCTGGTTAATCGGAGCTACGGTTCCTTTTAGGCTATCTGACTGCGCGTGAATCCATCGTGCATCCGCCGAAGTCTGTTTTCCTTACTGCTGAAGGGAATCATTATCACCAGCGGTGAACAAACGGAGAATCTCGGCACCCCAAGCGTAACCCCTGTCAACAAACGCGACCTGTCAACGAGAGAACACGGAGAAAAAGCGCCGAGAAACGCCCAACCCAGGAACCCGGTCCTGTGACCCAAGCCCTCTCTCTTCAGTCTGGTGAAATGCTGGACGCGCGTAGAACCTGCGGAATGTTAGGGATAAGAGCGAACTGAAGGCGAGGCGCTGCTGTCAACAAAACACCGGGCTCATTTCGTACGTCAAGTGCTGGCTCGCCAAGCAGGACTCGAACCTACGACCCACTGGTTAACAACGATTCGGCCAGTTGATTGTTTTCAGTATGAGCCTTCACCCTTCCGCGACGAATCCGAACTCCGTCACGATCTGGCAAAGGCGAAAAATTTCTGTTATCTCATGACGGTGCCCTGATACTTTTGGGCGAAACAAAACCGTGCATCCGACAACAAGAGTCGTGCTGAAAACAATCGACTTGCTGATGCGTTGTTAACCAGCGGGTCGTAAGTTCGAGTCCTACATGAGGAGCCAGCCAGTTGGTCGTTTTTTCAGTTTCCTGTTGTGCTTTCTTCAACTTGCCAATTCGAACACGTTGTGCGGACCCAAGGTGGACTCGAACTCTACCTGCGAGCTGGTGCCGACGATAGCCGGGCGAACCGAATCGGTAAACGCTGGGCCACTAGGCGGGAACGGCCGCCGCGTGCGGGCTGAGGAAAGTCTCTTCCAGTTAGTCGACGATCCGGGAGTTGGCAGGCGAGATCAAGAGCCGATGGCGTGGTTGGCGAAGTTCTCTTCCTCTTAGCTCGGCGGTGCCTCAAGGTGCCTCAACGCGCACGGCCCCATTCTTTTTCTGATATATTCGCTTTCAACGTGTCAGTCATTTCGCCGAACCAAGTCATGAGCGGTTCCCCTACGAATCGTCGCTCGCCACTGCGTTGTTTCCCCGTCAGCGCCGAGGCTCTACGACTGCGAGGTAGCCTTGCGCACTCGACGCTACGGCCGCTGTACGGAAGAGGTGGGTATTCAACCTGCTCCCGGCGGTCCGAGAGGACCAATTGATAAGTGAGCCGTCCATGAAACCGTTGAAATTGTTCTACAGCTACTCGCACAAAGACGAGGAGCTTCGCAAAGAACTTGAAAACCATCTAAGCATTCTCAAACGCCAGGGCGTGGTAAGCCAATGGTATGACAGGAATATTGAAGCCGGGGCTGAATGGGCTGCAGAAATCGACGACAAACTCGATGAGGCCGACGTAATCCTTCTGCTCGTCAGTGCCGACTTCTTGGCGTCCGACTACTGTTATAGCAAGGAGATGAGGCGTGCGTTGGAGCGGCATAGGAAAGGAGACGCAACAGTAATTCCCGTGATCCTGCGGCCTGTTGATTGGCAGGGCGCTCCATTCGCACATTTGCAGGCGCTGCCCAAAGACGCGCGACCTGTTACTCTTTGGGCCAATCGAGACGAAGCCTATACAAATGTTGCGCGCGGTATTCGTCTCCTGTGCCAAAAGCTACAGCGGCCAACTTCTGAGAAGCCGAAGCCAAGCCTTCCGGATATTCAGATTCTCTGCGATGACGTGACTGACGTGAAATGTGATGTGCTTATCGTAAAATACGCTCAGGCGAACTATGGCGTCGATGCCGTTGTCTCCAAGCTGCTTGTGAAAGCTGGTGTTTCATCCAAGAAAATACAACCCTTGCCTGGAAAGTATAGCCTCGTTGAATCAAACGGAGTACTCTCGCCAACGTCCGTTCTCTTCGTTGGGGTTCTGGAATTGAACCGATTTGATTATGGCCAGATTCGCGAGTTTGGCAACTACACACTTCAGGTTCTGGCGCGGGAGCGGACACCGGTTAGGCACGCTTGCTTGACCATGCATGGTGCTGGCTACGGCTTGGACGAGAGAGAGTCGTTTTTGGCCCTCTTGGCTGGATTGTTTGAAGGCATTAAGGAGGGCGCCTTTCCGCCATCGCTTGAACGCATATCGGTTGTTGAGCGCAACTCGGCGAGAGCCAAACGTCTCAGCAAGATTCTTTCTGAGTTCGATTCGCAGGTGACACTTGCTGGCAAATCGACAGGATCGAAGCGGGCTGCTTTCGAGAAGCAGTTC
>CATPCJ010000220.1 GCA_955652915.1 uncultured Bryobacteraceae bacterium | reverse complement strand
CCTTGCTCTTCGTGTTGGCGGCGGCGCTTCCGGAAGTGCTGGTGTTCGCCGGTTTCCAAAGCCACATACGCGGGTTCTTCACCAGGCAATCTTCGCCATTTTTGCCGTGGACAGCCGCGGGGCATCTAGCCGAAGGAGAGTTCTCCTGGATTGCCGCCGGAGTTCTATTGGCTTGGACCGCGGCCAGCTATGTTTTCGGCAGGTGGCAATTCGAGCGCGGGCTGAACTTCGATTATGGAGAAGCCGCCGCTAAAGGAGCATCCGCCGGACGAAAGGCCAGCCGGCTGGAATGGTTTTATCGGCTGCCGGGCGCCCTGCTTCCCGATCCGCTGGGCGCCCTTATCGAAAAGGAATTGCTATTCCTGAGCCGGTCGGCGCGATTCCGGCTGGTGTTTATGATGGGCTTCTCGTTCGGCTTTCTGATCTGGGTTCCCATGGCGTTCGGACGCGCTTCCACGCCGCACTCCATGATTTCCGACAACTACCTCACGTTCGTCAGCGTTTACGCGCTGCTGCTATTGAGCGATGCGTTGTTCTGGAATTCCTTCGGATTCGATCGCAGTGCCGCGCAAGTGTACTTTCTGGTGCCGCTGAAACTGTCCACGGTGTTGATAGGGAAAAACATCACGGCCGCGTTCTTTGTGCTGCTCGAGATTTGCGCCGTAGCGATGGTTTGCGCGCTGCTTCGCCTTCCGCTATCGGTCCTTCAAATCCTGGAGGCCGTTACCGTCACAATCGTGGTCACGTTGTTCCTGCTGGCGATCGGAAATCTCAGCTCCGTCTATAGCCCGCGCGCGGTGAATCCCGTAAAGTCTTTCCGAACCGCGGCGGGCGGCCGTATGCAGGCCATGCTGATGCTGACGTTTCCAGTCGCGCTGTCGCCAGTGGCGCTGGCTTATCTGGCGCGCTACGCCTTCGAATCCGAGTGGGCGTTCTTCGGGGTCCTGCTGTTCGGGATCATTATTGGCGCCATTTTTTATTCCTATTCCATGAGTTCTACGGTCAAGGCCGCCGAGCAACGGAAAGAGCAAATCATCACCGCGCTGAGCCGCGGAGAAGGACCGATCGAAGGCTGATGGGTTCCGAATCGGTTTGCAAATTCTGCCAGATCGCTTCGCAGGCGCTACCGTCCTACATCGTGTTCGAGGATTCCGTCTCGCTCGCGTTTCTAGACAATCGGCCGTTGTTCCCCGGTCACGTATTGCTGATTCCCAGGCAACATTTCGAAACACTGACGGACTTCCCGCCGGATTTGAGCGGTGGATTCTTCCGTAATGTGCAACTACTGGCACAAGCGGTGGAGCAGGGCATGGGCGCGGAGGGAACGTTTGTGGCGATCAACAATAAGGTCAGCCAAAGCGTGCCGCACCTGCATGTACACATTGTTCCCCGGCGTAAGAAAGATGGATTGCGTGGATTTTTCTGGCCGCGAAACGCTTACAAGGATGAGGAGCAGATGAAAGAGGCGCAGGCCGCGATCCGGAAGGCGATTCGATAGATATCCGCCGAAGTGGCCTGCTTCCAAAATGCTCACGTGGTACCAGGAACACTTCGATACGGTCGAGATTTACAACGGTGTTCATCGTCTTCCTTCCGAGGCCGCGCTCAAGCGGTGGCATTCCTCCACGCCCGGCCATTTTCGCTTCGCGGTGAAAGGCAGTCGATTCCTCACGCACATGCAGAAGCTGAAAGATCCGCAGCCGGGGCTCAAGAAGTCCTTCTCGCGCGTCGAATTACTGAAAGGGAAGCTGGGGCCAATTCTGTTTCAATTGCCGCCGGACTTCGAGGTGAATATTCGCCGTCTGGAAAGTTTTCTGGATGCCCTTCCGCAATGGCATCGCCATGCCTTCGAGTTCCGCAACCAGAGCTGGAACAATCCGGAAGTGTTGGGCCTTCTGCGTGAGCGCAATGTTGCGTACCGCCCGTTCCACTTGGCCGGCGATCAATCTCCCATTGAGATCACAGCTTCTTGGCGAGTGGCACTCGTAAAGCCTCAGCTTGTCAGCGGACAAGATCACCTGGAGAAGGCGCCTCTTGCCGACGGTCACGGCTCGGCTTTGTTTACGATCCTGGCGTGCTGCAGTTTATCGAGCAATGGAAATTCGCGATCGAGATACGCGTTGCCTTCTTCGAACAACTTGCCCTGCTTGCCGCCGCGCATGCCGCCGCCCGACGTCTCGGCGTAGCCTGAATAAAGCCGGTCGACCACCTGCATTCCCTCGACAACCTTTCCGAATGGGGCGAAACCGTCGGCGTCCTGGCGCGGCTGATCGCTGACATTGATATAGATCTGCGTGGTGCGCGCGTTGGGACCGGTCATGGCGAAGGCGAACGTGCCACGAGTATTGCTGGCGCGAACCGGATCGTCCGGAAAGGATTCGCTCCTCCAAATCCGAGCGATTCGCGGGTCGCCCGCAATGCCGAACTGCGCGAAGCGGCCGGCGATGATGCGATAGAAGCGCGAGTCGTCGTAGAAGCCGGACTCAACCAAATGATAAAAGCGGTCGGCGCCGAGCGGAGCCAATGCGCGGGTCACTTCGAGCGTGAAGGCGCCTTTGTCGGTCTCGATTTTTGCGCGATAGATCTCCGGCGCGGGCCGGGTCCAGATTTTGTTCCTCGGATCGCGCAAAGGCTGGGTTTGCCCGCGCATGGCGAGCAGACCCAAAATCGCAATCGCGTAGCGCTTGGTCAAAAGTACAACTTCATGCCGAACTGGATAATGCGTGGATCGCGCGCCGCCGTGACGAAGCCATATGTCGATGCTTGTCGCGTGGCCCCGATGGTGGCCCAGTTGGTGTGATTGAAGATGTTAAAGAATTCCGCGCGGAACTGCAAGCGCGTGGTTTCGTTGAATTGGAAATTCTTGAAGACCGACGTGTCCCACTTCTGGTAGCCGGGGCCGCGAATGATGTTGCGACCCGCGTTGCCGGGGCGAACCTGTCCAGCCGGCACGCTGGCGAAGCAAGCCGTGTTGAACCACTGAGCCAGCGTGTGCGGGGCGTTCGAGTTGGGATCGCAAATCGCATCCCCGCGCGTTCCGGCCTGGCTGGATCCGAGGATGCCCAATCCACCTGGATCCAAGCCCACGGTGCCATCGGATTCGTTGAAGGGCAAGCCACCGGCGAAGGAGGCGATACCGGACACCTGCCAGCCGGCCAGCGTGTATTTGACAATCCCTTTGCTGGATCTCAACCAGGGAAGCTTGTAGTTCCAATTGGCGTTCAGTACGTGCGTTCGATTGTACGGCGACAGCCCGTAATCGGCGCGGCGATTATAGGTATTCATCGGTGCGGCGACATCGGTGCCGGCATTGGTAAGCGCCTTCGACCAGGTGTAGTTGATTTTCAAGAAGCCGTTGCCCGTGAAGCGCTTCTGCAACGAGGCTTGAAGAGAATTGTAATTGGAGTTGAACCAGGTCTCGATGGCGTTGATCGATCCGTATCCGCGATATGGACGAAGCGCGTTCAGCTTAGGATCGGTGGTGCGGTTGAACGGAGTGTTTGCGTCCGTGAGGCCCGCGGCCACGCCGGCGGCGACTGGCACTTCGTTAATGTCCGGCTCGCCGATCAAGTGCGTGCCCTTGGCGCCGTAATAGCCGACGTCTAGAATAGTCCCCTTGGCGAATTGGCGCTGGACGTCGAGGCTCCACTGTTGGACGTAGGGCGTCTGGTACGGAGTGGGTACGCCATTCAGCGTTGGAGGAGCAGGCGATATGAAGAGCGTACCGCCCGCGGGATTCGAAAAGTTCGTGTTGTTGATGGTGATGGTTTGTACCGAGGACGGGTTAGTGAATACAGTGTTCTCGTAAATGCCCACTTGGGGAAAATCGTAGGCGAAGCCGTACCCGCTGCGGACAGCGGTTTTGCCGTCTCCGAACGGATCCCATGAGAATCCGAAGCGAGGCGCGAAGTCACCGTTATTCTCGTTCGCCACCTTGCTTCCGAACGGCGAGGTCTTGTTGTTGACGACGATGCCGTTCAGCGGATCGCCCGTGCCCAGCACCAGGTTACCCGATGCATCCACTTGCGGCGCCTTGGCGGGGTCATACTTCGATGGATCGAAATTGTTCAAGAATCCCTTTCCGTCCGTGGGCTGACGGAACATGGAATAACGCACGCCGATATTCAGGGTGAAATTCCGGCGCACACGATAATCGTCTTGAACGTAAATTTCCGCCTGATTCACATGAATGTCAGGCGTCAGATCGCGGCCGGTCTGCGTGAACGTGGCCACATTGCCCAGCAGGAAGTTAGCCCATGCCTGCTGTGTCGTCGATGTGCCGGTGGGCCGGGGAGTAGTAGCGAACGTGAAAGTCCCGACATTATTGGTCCCCTGGTTTTCCGATTTGTTGTAATGATCGATTGTGACACCGGCCTTGAAGGTGTGTTTCCCGGCGATCTTGGTCAGATTGTCGAACCAGTTGTGGTTGCGGTTATAGTCCAGATACGGGCCGAAGCCGGTCACCGTGGAAATGGTGCCGCTGAAGCCCAGGCTTGGAATGCGGCCCAGCGATACCGGAAACGGCAGCACCGGCTTTATGTCGGGTGAATTGACCGACGCATCCAGGCCGGTGGCCACGCTGAGCACCGCGCCGTAGGAATATGCGTAACCGGCCTCATTGATCACGGTTGGCGACAGATTTCCGGTGACCCTGGCAATGAAGCCCTTGCCCGGTGAATTGGTGGAAGTGTTCGACACGCCGGGAAGGGCCGCTCCAGTGAAAAGCCCGCGGGGCTCGACGGTGGGAATTGAATCCTTGATCAATCGTCCCGACACGGTCCACTGG
>CATPCJ010000219.1 GCA_955652915.1 uncultured Bryobacteraceae bacterium | reverse complement strand
TGTTCGGATTATTGGGAGTGAATCCCATTCTTGGCCGTACCTTCACCGCCGCTGAAGATACTCCCGGGAATGTCCAGGCCGTAATTCTAAGCTACGGGCTGTGGCAGCGCGCCTACGGCGGCTCGGCATCAGTGATCGGCGCCCAAATTCGAATTGATAATTCCACCGCACCCATAGTTGGCGTCATGCCCCGGGGATTTCGATTCCTGCGAGACGCGGATCTGTGGGTGCCGCTGGCGCCGAATTTCGTAAATCAGCGGGGCCGCGGAACGCGATATCTCACAATGGCCGGAAGGCTCGCCCGAGGGGTGAACATCGAACAAGCACGCGGCGAAATGTCTGCCGTGATGAACGGATTCGCAGCGAAATACCCGAACACCAACAGCGGCTTTTCTCCGAGAGTGACATTACTGCGCGACTTCCTGACATCCGACACCCGGCCCATTCTGCTGATGTTGGCCGGCGCGGTGGCCTTGGTGTTGTTGATCGCGTGTGCGAACGTCGCGAATCTGACGCTCACCCGAACCTTGGCTCGCACGCAGGAATTGGCCGTTCGCCTGGCGTTGGGTGCGGGACGGCCGCGCCTGATACGTCAACTCGTTTCGGAAAGCATGCTGCTCTCGGCGATTGGCGGCACGCTTGGTCTATTGCTGGCGGCCTGGGCAACGTATTCCATTCGTCTTGTGAAATTGAAAGGTGTGGTGGCGTTCACCGACGCGAAAATGGATCCCGTGGTGCTTGCCTTCGCGGTTCTGGCAACGCTATTTTGCGGGTTGGTGGTTGGACTTCTTCCGGCGCTGCGCCTCTCCGGATCTGCTCCTGCAATTGAAATCCGTGGCGAAGGCCGAAGCGCCACCACCAGTGCCGGCGGACAGCGAATACGAGCCGGACTGATGGTTTGCGAGATCGCGCTGACCACTGTCCTCTTGAGCGGTTCCGGATTGTTGTTGCGGAGTTTGATAAGACTGCTCGATGTCAATCCTGGCTTCGATACGCGTGACGTATTAACGTTCCAGATCAATTTCACGGCAGACGAGTATCAACAGGCACAGCCAAGGCTAGCTTTTTACGAGCGGTTCGCCAACGACATCGGGAGCTTGCCTGGAGTCCGCTCGGTGGGAGCTGTAAGCCGTTTACCGTTGGGCGAAGGGAACATCACAACCTCTTTCACCATCGAGGGACGAGGAGTGCCCGAAGGCGACCTGCCTTCGGTCGATTACCGCATTGCCACCGATTCCTATTTCCCAGCCATGGGCATTCCGTTGATTTCCGGCGGTATCGCCGATCCTCGGAATCCGAATGAGTTGAATATCAACCAGGCAGCCGCGCGCCGCTTTTGGCCCGGCGAAAATCCAATCGGGAAGCGCGTGAAATTCGGTCTGGGCGCGTCGCAAGATCCCTGGCGAACGGTAGTCGGCGTGGTTGGCGACGTGCATCACTTGGGATTGGATATCGCTCCGCGGCCCGAGGTCTATCGCCCCTACATCGCAAATCCCCTCGGAGCGCCAGTGCTCGCGGTAAGGGCCAGCGGAAACTCCGATACGCTCATTCCAGCGATTCGAGAGAGACTGCGCGCCCTGGATTCAGAAATCCCGATGTTCAATGTGTCAACCATGGACCAACTCCTGTCACGCTCATTGCAAACTCGCCGTTTCTCGGTACTGCTGCTGATCGTCTTCGCCGGCATCGCGCTGCTGCTGGCCGGAATCGGTTTGTATGGCGTGGTGTCCTACGCGGTTGGCCTGCGAACACACGAGATTGGCATCCGAATGGCTCTAGGGGCCGAGCGATCCTCGGTAGTTCGGATGGTGCTGGCGCAAGGCCTGCGCGTCGTGCTTATCGGGCTGGCGGCAGGCGTAGCAATAGCACTCGCTATAGGGCCGGTGTTCGCCCGATTAGTTTACGGGGTTGGCACGCGCGACCCGGCCGCGCTTCTCACGGGAGCGGCGGTCTTGCTGATAGTGGCATTAATGGCCTGTTATTTTCCCGCAAGACGTGCGGCGAAGTTGGATCCGCTTGCGGCGCTTCGCGCCTAACTGGGTTTGCTTTTTTCCCAGCCCCAGTCCCGAGTCCCCTGCCCCGAGTCCCCAGCCCCTACTCCGTGTCAGTCCGTATACATCGCGGATGGTTTGACACAGCAATTGAAACGGCTTGGAATTCGATGGCCTGTTCCAATATAGTTGGTAGGTGAACTGCAAAGCGATATCCATGCGCAAGCTTGCGATCGGTGTTGCTGCCCTGGCCGTGGTTGCCGCTCTGGTTTTTTTGGCTACGACACTCTGGCGAGCCTCCAGCAGTCTGAAAAACGCCGCCGCGCGAGTCGCCCAGGAAGGACTGGTTTCCTTCCGCGCGATACCTCTCGACCGGCCGCTCCCCACGGGTTTCGAATCCATTAGCACACCCGCGCAATTCCGCGATGCGACACTTTTTCAAGGACGCTTTTATCTTTGTGGGCCGCCCGGATTGCTTGCCTACGACTTGAATGGATCCCTGGCCGCGCGCTATCGTCCAGGCTTGGAACTTCCGCCGGCGCCGCTGGTTGCCATGGCCTCGGGCATTGGTTCGGGAAAGACTGAGCCGCAACTCTGGATCGCCACCGCCGGCGAAGGTTTGATTGCTTTCGATGGCCGCAAGTTTACTCAGATTCGCCCGGATGATCAATCGTCGCGATCGTTGACCGCGGTTCTGCCGCTATCAAGTGGACGGGTGCTCCTTGGCGCCGGCAAGCGCGGTGTGCTGGTGTGGGATGGACAAAGTTTGGCTCGCTACCATTCGGCGTTGAACGACCTGCAGGTGACGGCTCTAGCCGGGGCCGAAGCCGATCTATGGGTGGGTACCATGGATCGAGGAGTTTTTCGCTGGCACGCGGGACAGCTCGATCATTTCGCCGAGCCCGAGGGCGTGCCTGATCCACGTATTTTGTCGATCGCCGTCGATGGCGGCGCGGCCTATGCGGGCACGGCGCTGGGAGTCGCTGAATTTCGCGATGGACGTTTCACGCGAGTGTTGGCCGGCGGTTTTTTTGCGAAAGCGCTGCTGGTGAAGGGCGCCACGTTGGTGATCGGAACTTTGGACGAAGGCGTGCTAGATGTACCGCTGACGGTGCAAAAACCTCGCATACGAAACACAGCGGATGAATCAAACTTGGACGGAGTGGAACGGCTCTTCGCGCTGGAAGGGAAGACCTATGCCCTCGCCCGCGGCGGATTGTTTGAGCAGTCCCCCAAGAGCGGAGAGTTCACGAAAGTATTGGAGATGCCGGGCGCGGTGCTGGCGGACGGCAACATCGCGGCGCTGGCGGCGGATCGCACCGGACGTTTATGGGTGGGCTACTTCGACCGGGGCTTGGACATCCTCGAACCGGGTTTCACGCTCGCCAAGCACGTCGAGAATGAGCACGTCTTCTGTGTCAATCGAATTGTACACTCCAACGACGGGGGTCTCAGCGCCATTGGAACCGCCAACGGACTGGTGCTTATCGATGCATCGGGCCGGCAACAGCAGGTGCTGGGAAGGCCGGAAGGTTTGATCGCGAACCAGGTCACCGATGTCTTGCTGCGCGGTGATAGCGGGTCGCCCAGCATTACAGTAGCGACTCCGGCCGGAATCACCACCATAGATGCGTCTGGCACAACCAGCCTGTATGCATTCCACGGTCTGGTGAACAATCACGTTTACGCACTGGCCGCTAGCGGGACGCGGTTGCTGGCAGGCACGCTGGGCGGACTGTCGATTCTCGATTCCGGCGTCGTGAGCGCGAGTTTCACGACGGCCAATTCCGGATTGAAGCACAACTGGATTACGTCAATTGTCGCGGTTGGGTCCGACTGGTTCATCGGAACATATGGCGCGGGTGTCTTGAAGTTCGACTCCACTGGCCGCTGGTCGACTTTCGCCGATTGGAAAGCGCCCGTAGTGATCAATCCGAACGCCATGCTGGTGACCGATGGCGCCGTGTACGCTGGAACGTTGGGGCAAGGGCTGGCGATCTTTAACCGCGCGACGGGGCGATGGGTTTTCCATACGTCAGGATTGCCATCGTTGAACGTCACCGCACTCGCGGCCGGCAACGGATATTTGTACGCCGGCGCGGACAACGGCCTGGTGCGTGTATCGGAAAGAGAGTTGGCGGGGCAATGAGAGCGAAATTCCTGTTCGTGGTGGGTGTGGCGGTAGTGAGTCTGGCGATGACTCGTCTGGCGTGGGGTGACGCCGGAGTGCTGCTTCCGGGCGATCAAAAACAGCCGAATGCGGCATGGCTTTCCCTCGAAGAGATGACCATCGATATCCACATTGATAACGGACATGCCCGCGTGGGCGTGCGTCAGATCTTCGCGAATCATCGCGGTTCGGTGCTGGAAGGGAATTACATTTTTGCGCTGCCCGGCCGCGCGATTGTGTCCGACTTCGCGGTTTGGGACGATGTGACGCGCATTCCCGGCGTGATCCTGGAGCGGCGCCGCGCTGAAGAGATTTATCAGCAGGCGAAAATGCAGGCTATCGATCCGGGGTTGTTGCAGCAAGGCGAGCGAGGTTTGGATGAAGCCAGCCGTGGCGCAGTGTTCAGCGCCCGAATCGTTCCGATCCACGCTTACGGTACCAAGCGGATGGAAATCGAATATCAGGAAGATATTCCGGTAGAGCAGTTCGAGTCCTTGCTGGCGGTGCCGTTACGGCCGGATGCGTATCGGGCACAAACTGCGGGGCATCTGTGGATCAGGCTGGATCTGGAGTCGGCGCATGCGCTCCGTGATTTTCAGATCGTGAGCAAAGTGTATGGGCTGCAGGTTCGTGAGCGGAATGCGCATCACGTAAGAGCGGATTTCGAGGGCCGCGCCGTGGCCCTCACGGAGGATCTGGCAGTGAAGTACACGCTGGATCCAGCGGCGAACGATCACCTGGAAATTTTGACGCATCGCGATCCTGCTCCGCCTCCGCCCGATGCAGCCGATCTGGCCGATGGAGTTCCCGCGACGCCTGCGGCCGCGACGCAGGAATCCGGATTCTTCGAAGCGTCGGCATTGATTGGTACTGGCGCAAGAACCAGCGGCGCACCTGGACCCGCCAAGACCGTCATCGCACTTTTCGACAATTCGCTCTCGATGCAATGGGAAAAGCTGGATCGAAATTTCCAGGCGCTGGAGCGTTTGCTGCATGCGCTGAAACCGGTCGACAAGTTCAACCTGCTGTTGTTCAACACCAACGTCACATCGTTCTCTCCCACGCCCGTAGCTGCCTCGCCTGATCAAGTGGAAAAGGCTCTGGCCATGGTCCGCGCGAGCCGGTTGCGGGGCGGTACGGATTTGGAGAAAGCGCTGGATACGGCGCTCGCCCAATCGGGAGGCGAAACATACCTGGTTCTTTTGAGCGATGGCGGCGCTACTCGCGGGATCATTCAAAACGGAAAACTGGCGGCGTGGTACGAGGCGAAATGGAAGCAGAAGCCGGTCAATCAGCGGCCTCGAACCTACGTCTACGCGGTGGGCGACGACGCCAACATGCCGCTGCTTAGGATGCTGGCGCGCAACGATGGTGTTACGGAGTGGGTACGATCCACTGAGTCCGCCGATTTCAAGCTGAACGCGTTTCTGGCGAAGATCGGACGCCAGCCGGTGGAAGGTTTGCAGCTTGCGGTGGCGCCGGCCGCGAGCGTCGACATGGTTTATCCGCTGGAAGACAGCACCTTCCCGGGCTCGGTGAAGAACTGGGTTGGCGAATACAAGCGCGCCGCGCAGCGAGTAGCGTTTACGGCAAGGGGGACGCGCGACGGCGCCGTAATGGAGGCTCGCGCAACAGCCAATCTACCTGCCCAGGAGGCGCAACATTCCGACCTTCCGCGTTTGTGGGCCAAGGCGCGCGTGGATGCCTTGCTTGAAAAAATCGAGCGCGACGGCGAGGACCAGGCGTCCATCGATGAAATTATCCGCCTATCCCGCAAGTACAAATTCGTAACGCCCTACACCTCATTCCTGGCTGCCCCGCGAGCGCTGCTGCGGCCGCGTTTGATTCGGCCCGGCGATCCGGTTTTGCGCGTGAAGACCGATCCGTCCATCGTCTCCGTCACCGCTTTGTTCCCATTCGGACCCGTGAAATCGCTACGATATCTCGCCGGCGAAGACACGTGGCAGGCTCGCTTCCTTGCGCCCGCTGACCTAGAAGATGGATCCTACCGCGTGCGGCTCGTCTTGCGCGATCGCCTGGGGCACGTGTATCGCGAGTCCAAAACTTTTGTGATTGCCAGCAAGCCGCCCTTGGTGCGCGTAAAGCTCGACAAGCAGTTGTTCCATAGGGGCGAGTCCATTCGATTGCGAGTCAGCGCCTCGGATACAACCCGAACGGTGGTGGCGCGCATGTACGGCGCGCAGCCGGTCTACTTGCGGTGGAACCCCGATATGGCGTCGAACACAGGCGAGCTGCAGATCCCGTCGTACCTCGCGCCGGGCAAATATGTCCTGACCGTCACCGCCGAAGATTTCGCGCACAATATCGGCAGCCAGGAGGTGCACGTTGAAGTGGCCCCGTAATCTGCACGGCTTTGGTAATTTTGTGGGACAGGTTGGTAACCTGCCGCCGATTGTCAATCGGCGTATCGCCGGTTCAGGAAAATTATCGCAACGTGAGAGATTATCGAAAGCCTCGGTACGCCGATTTCCAATCGGCGGCAGCTTACCAACCTGCCCCATACGCTGCGTCGCCGCTCTCGCTTTGATCGCCGCCGTCGCCGGCCACGCTGAGCTTGCCCGTTGGGTGCAGAATATTCCCACTCCCAGCCGCCTCGAAGCCGTATTCTTCCGCCCAGTCAGCGTACCCATTGGC
>CATPCJ010000218.1 GCA_955652915.1 uncultured Bryobacteraceae bacterium | reverse complement strand
GACAATGTCGCCTGGCAAGCGGCCGAGCCGCAGCGGCAGTTTCTCGCCCAATGAAACGATCACGCCGAGGATCAACACGATCAACCCAATCGTGATCAGTACCCGGCCGATGCTCATATTCCCAAGGTTAACGCGGTAACAACGTAGCGCGGCCTTCAGGCTGCTGCATCGAGACTCGTCTCGATGCTCGGCGGGGAAAGAGCCTCGAGACGAGTCTCGAGGCCGCAGACAAGAGTGTCCGCGCCACGGCAGCGAATCCCACGAACGAACATTCGAGCCCGGGACGCCTCCGCGAACCTGAAGAATTCACAGCATCTGGCGCTGGCACTTCAGTTGCTTGTCCGACGGGTCGGGAAGGAATCTATGCCTAGAGTCGAACGCGTTCGGGAAGTGTTATCGGGGCCGCTGAACTCCGCCTACCTGGAGAAGAAAATGGTGGAGGGCTGGAAACCGGTGGCGGTGGTTTGGGAGCGGGAGGTAGAAAGCGACGCCCCTGAACCGGCTAACATCGCCGAAGCCGTGCCCTACGGTCTGAAGATTTCCGAGGACTGCTTGCGGCTGGAGCAGGACATCGTCGAAAAGGAAGCGCTGGTGGTGATGCTCGAAATGATTATTCAGGACAAGCCGCTTTCGGAAATCGCCGAGGCGCTGAACGCCCGCGGATTCCGCACGCGCAACAACACCAAATGGACGCCGGGTAGCGTCTTCGACATGCTGCCACGCTTGATCGAAGTAGGGCCGCGAGTATTCACCAGCGAAGAGTGGGTGGTCCGAAGAGGGCGACTCATGAATGTGGTTTAGAGGCTAGAACACTTTCGTAGAACACCGCCAGCCGCTCGCGATACCGCGGACCTGTTTTCCCGGCGATATCGTTATGGCCCGCGCCATCGACGATCCAAAATGTCTTCGGTTCCTGCGCCGCCCGGAACAGCTCCTGGCCGAATCGCAACGGGATGATCTCGTCGCGATTGCCGTGGATGAAAAGCTTCGGCGCCAGGATCCATCGAATCTTCGACCGCGAATCATAGCTGCGCACCAGTATTGGACCTAAGTACGGAATAACCGTTCCCGCAATATCGCCTGCCGACGTGAAGGGCGCTTCGAGAATGAGACCGGCGCAAGGACGGCGCGATGCCAGGTCGACCGCGACGGCCGTCCCAAGCGATTCGCCATGCAGGATGATTTGACCGGCGCGATAGCCTCGCCCCAGTAAATGCACGAATGCCGTCTCGCTATCGATGTATAGGCCCTTCTCCGAAGGCCTGCCCCCGCTCTTGCCGTAGCCACGATAGTCCGGAATCAGGACCGAAGACCCGGCCGCCACGATTTCGCGAATCGCGGCCAAACGATCCGTGATGTTTCCGGCATTGCCGTGAAGATAGAGCGTCACTAGCCGCGCATCCTGACTTGGAACCCACCAGGCGTGGAGGCGGACACGATCCTGGCTATCGAGCCACACATCTTCGGCTTGTAGTTGCTGCTGGACGCTCCAGGAACCTTCCGGATACTTTGACGGATAATAGACCGCTCGATTTGCCAGAAAATACAGGCCTCCGAACACCGCCGCGATCAGAATGGGCCAAGCCAAATAGTTCGGAACGTACACTACCCGAAATTTAACACGCGATACCATCGAAGTATGGGAACTGGTTGCGCCTGGGACGCGGAGAGATACGAAGGCAAGCACTCCTACGTCTGGCAATTCGGCGCGGGTTTGGTGGATGTGCTGGCGTCGCGCGAGGGCGAACGGATCCTGGATGTCGGCTGCGGCACGGGGCAGCTAACCGCCGAAATTGCCGCCCGTGGAGCGCAGGTTGTGGGACTGGATAGTTCGACCAACATGCTGGGCCAGGCGCGGCAAAATTATCCGGGCCAAAAGTTCGTACTCGCGGACGCCGCCAACTTCCGGTTTCCCGAACCGTTCGATGCGGTTTTCTCCAACGCGGCATTGCATTGGGTTAAGAACGCCGAAGGGGCCGTGGAGTCTATTGCATTGGCGCTCCGTCCCGCGGGACGATTTGTCGCCGAATTCGGAGGGAAGGGAAATATCGCTTCTATCATGTCTGCCCTGCGTGCCGTGTTTGGCGCCGAAGCGGAGCAGCGATGTCCGTGGATTTATCCAAGCATCGGCGAATATGCGCCGCTGCTGGAGCGGCATCGACTGGAAGTGCGCGAGGCCAGGCTCTTCGACCGTCCAACGCAAGTGGAAGAAGAGGACGGAATGGAAAATTGGCTGCGGATGTTTTGCGGCAGATACTTCGAGGGTCTGAGCGTGGAAGGCACTCAGGAAAAGATTCGCGAGCTGGTTGACATTCTGCGGCCAGACCGTTATCGCGATGGCGTCTGGACGTTGGATTACCGGCGCTTGCGCGTGGCGGCGGTAAAAGTATGATTTCGTTGTGGGACATTCTACGCGTCCCGACCATTTTGTAATTGTGGGGCAGGTTGGTAACCCGCGGCCGATTGGCAATCGGCCCGTAAAGTAATTCCGGATCCAACACCAGGCGGATTACAAATCCGCCGCAGGATGCCATCCTGCCCCACATAAGAAGGTCCAAACTAGACAGGCCGGGAGGCCTGTCCCACTAGCTAGTTGCGGCGCAGTTCGTTTTTCAGATCCTCAATAACCTTCTCGTTGTTGCCGTCCGTCAAATCGCGTTCCAGCCTGCGCAAGGCCATGCCGACGATATCGCGGTGGTGCAGCTTGGACCCGATTCCTTCGTTCTCGCTCAGCCTGCGCCACAAGTCGTGCAAACGGTCCAAATCTTCCGGCCACAGCCGCGGTGGATGCGGACCCAGATTGACATACATCGAGGGCCGGTCCGGACTGATCACTTCCAGGGAAAATGAATGACGCGGCTCCGGCAGGTTTTCCCACGACATGCCGATCTGGCGCGCCAACTCTTCGGACGGCATTTTCGCCGAAACGCCGGTGACCAGCCGCGTGGCCTTGAGTTTCGCGGCCGATTGCACCATCGCGTCGAAAGGATTCACCGCCGGAACCACTAAGAGCTCCACGGGCTTTCCTTCCTTCTCCGCCACCTCGACTACATGGGTGAATAACTCGCGCTCATAAGCGCTGAAAATTTGATCGTCGGAAAGGTCGTATTCGCCGGCGCCGGTGGAGATGGTTCGGACCGTCATCACCACGATGTCGTGCCGTCTCAAGTTGGTTTTTTCCAGCACCTTCTTGAGGTGCTCCATGTTGTGATAGTCGCGGACGGCCACCAGCACGCAGCCCGGCCGCGCGTGCAACGTTGCCGCGTTCACTTGAGATTGGTGCTCCAGGTTGAACTCTTCCAGCGGCTTTTTCCCGAGATGATCCTGGAGCCGCCGCCTGGTGTTGATCTTTTCGGAGATGGTGAACAGCACGAAGAGTCCCAACGTGAAACCCACGCCGTACATGGTGGCGATTTCCTTTGAAAAAACATTCGCGATCGCCACGAAGCCCAAGATCAACGTGGTGACTCCGAGTCCAATTGGAATCTCCACGCGGCCGACGCGGATGTTGATAGGGAATTTGTATTCCTGATCGTGGCGTTGGAATCGCAGCGCCAGCACGCCCAAAGATTTCAGGAAAAAGCTCCACACCACACCGAAGGCGTAGGCTTCGCCAAGCAGATAGACATTCCCGCGACTGGCCACAATGGTCAGAACTTGCAGGGCCGCGATCAGATTCACGATGCGATAGGTGGTCCCGAATCGCTTGTGCGGTTTGCGGAACCAATCCAGCAGCACGCCATCTTCGGCAACACGATTCAGGACACCGTTAGCGCCTATTATCGAAGTGTTGACAGCTCCTGAAAGAATCAGCACGCCCACAATCACCACGAAGACGTGAAACAAAAGCTTCAGCAGCTCCGGGCCAACCAAGTGCATGGCCAGCCCGCCCAGGAGGTTGTCCACATACAAATTGCGAATATCGGCCGGACTGATGATGATCCCCGCGAACACGGTGATGACGCCGGTGCAAATCACCGCATACCAACAGACAATATTGGCGGTGCGGCGCAGATTTTTCATCTTGGGATAAGCGATCTCGCGGTAAACCTGGGCCAGCGTCTCGAAGCCGCTCATGGATAGCAGCGAATGCCCGAAGGCGATCAGTATCGCGATGGCGGGAATGGTCGGCCACACCGTTCCTTTGAACCAACCCAGCGCATTCGAGCCGAACTCCAGATTTCGAGCGAGCGGCGCCGGCGGTAAATGTACATTGCCGCGCAGAAGGATTGTGAGAGGACACCAGATCAGAAAAGCCACCACCATGAGCGTGGTGATCTGCATGATCCGCAGAGCCTTGCCGCTGGATTCGTGGAGGCCCTTGGTGTTCATCCACCAGAAATAGATGGTCACCAGCGTGGCAAAAAACGCCGCGAAATGGTTCACGTCGAACGGAAAGGACTGCCCCAGCATCTTCGCGATTTCATCGAAAAGATGCCCGCAGTATGCGCCCGCGCTAACCACACTGATGGGACCGGTGAGGATGTAATCGAAGACGAGGGCGGACACCGACAGGCGCGCTACGAACGGACCCATGCTGTCTTTGACCACGATGTACACGCCGCCGCGCACGAACATGCTGCAGCTTTCCATGTAGACGGATCGCACCGCGAAACTGAACAGCATTACCGCCAGCACGAACCAGGGAGCCGAAGGACCAACGGCCGTTTCGACGATGCCCCCGGCATAGAACGCCGAGGATGCCAAGTCTGAGAGGACGATGGAGGCGCCGCGCCAGAAACTGATGAAGGACAGGGCTACTGTGGTCGCCACCACAACCTTAGCCGTGGTCGTGGTGGGTCTGCTAACTTCTAGTGACATTCACTGGGAGATTCCCCAAGTTCTATTCTACCTTGCGCGGTTCTACGCCGTGTGCAACGACGTGGCGCGGACAAAGTGTCCGCGCCACGTCAATTATCCTACGATGATCATGTGGAGCCGACGCAGGCAATTCAAATCGCATCCGAACTTCGCGCGCGGGGATTCCAGGCGTGGCTGGTGGGGGGATGCGTTCGCGATCTCATTCTTGGACGCGAACCGAAAGACTACGACATCTCTACCGACGCCACACCCGATCGGCTGGTTCAAATCTTTCCCAAGGCTCAACTGGTAGGAGCACAGTTCGGCGTGGTCCTGGTAGACGGAGTCGAGGTGGCGACCTTCCGCAGCGATCATGCTTACGATGACGGCCGCCGCCCCGTTCAGGTGACCTTTGAAACCGATCCACAAAAGGACGTGTTGCGGCGCGATTTCACCATCAACGCCCTACTCCTCGACCCTACCTCACTGACTCCTCCCTTGGATTCCAAGGTCATCGACGCCGTCGGCGGACTCAGCGACCTGCGCAACGGCATCATTCGAGCGATCGGAAATCCCGAGCAGCGCTTCGAAGAAGACCACTTGCGGATGCTGCGCGCCGTCCGATTCGCCGCCCGCTTTGGATTCGAGATAGAACGCGCCACCCTGGCCGCTATCAAAGAGCAGCACCAGCGAATCGCGCGTGTTTCGCCGGAGCGGATTCGCGACGAACTGGTTCGCATCCTCACCGAAGGCGCGCCCCGGCGCGGGCTTGAATTGCTGGATGCTTCAGGATTGCTGGCTGCCATCCTGCCTGAAGTTTCGGCGTTGAAAGGGGTCCGTCAGCCACCGGAATATCATCCGGAAGGCGATGTTTGGACGCACACGCTGCTGATGCTCGAAGGGCTCAAGTCGCCGACGCCGACGCTGGCATTAGGAGTCCTGCTGCATGACATCGGAAAGCCGGGAACTTTTCGCATCGCGGACCGCATCCGTTTCGATGGCCATGTCGAGCTCGGCGAAGAGATCGCCCGCGGCATTTTGAACCGGCTGCGTTTTTCCAACGCGGACATGGAGCAAGTGATCGCGCTCATCGGCAATCATATGCGTTTTTCGCACGTTCACCAGATGCGCGAGAGCACGCTAAAGCGCATGCTGCGTCTGGAGCGTTTCGAGGAGCACCTGGAATTGCATCGGCAGGATTGCATCTCCAGCCACGGCGGGCTGGACAACTACGAATTCGCAAAAACGAAGTTCGAAGAATCTCCGCCGGAGCACTTGCGGCCGCCTCGGCTGCTCACCGGCCACGATCTGATTCAGTGCGGCTACAAGCCCGGACCGGATTTTTCACGGATGCTCGAAGACGCCGAAGACGCCCAGTTGGAATCGCGCGTTCAGAGCAAGGAAGAGGCGCTCGATTTCATAAGATCGACCTTCGGTCCGCCTACTTGATTACCGGGATCGGGTAGCGATACCGGCCTTGGAAGATTTCGCCGAAGAGCTCGGTCATCGGCTGGTGAATGAGGCCATTGTCCGCCAACACGTGCGGGCCGCGAATGTCCATTGGTCCGCCATGCATATCGGAACACTTACCACCGGCCTCCTCAGTCAATAGGATTCCCGCCGCCATGTCCCAGGGGTTCAAGCCAAATTCCCAAAACGCATCTAGACGTCCGCACGCGACGTAAGCCAGGTCCAAAGCCGCGGAACCAGCGCGCCGCACGCCGTGCGTAACCATCGCCAGTTGATAGTAAAAATGCACGTTCACGTTCAGGTGGCGCTTTCGACTGGGAAATCCAGTGGCCACCAACGCATCTTCGACGCGGGCCACCTTTGAGACGCGGATCCGCCGATTATTCAAATAAGCGCCGGAACCTCGCTCGCACGAGAACATTTCGTTCCGCGCCGGATCGAAGATCACACCCGCGATTAATTGACCGGCCTGCGCCAGCGCCATGGTGACGTTGTACATGGGAAAGCCGTGCGCGAAATTCGTGGTGCCGTCCAGCGGATCCACATACCAGCAGTATTCCGACGTTCCGGTGTGCCCGCCACCTTCTTCCGCCACAATCGAATGTGAGGGAAAATGCGACCGCAGCCGCTCCACCACCAGCCGTTCGGACGCACGGTCGGCCTCTGTAACCAGGTCGTGCTCGCCTTTCAGCTCGAAGGCAACGCGGCGTTCAAAATAGGTCGAGAGGAGCGCTCCGGATTCGCGGGCGATTTCGGCGCTGGTTTCCAGAAACGAAGGCATCGGCTACCGCACTTCGTACAAGTATTTGATGTCGTGCTTGAAGAGAAAAAGATTGGGGGCGTTGCGGCGGGTGATGCGAATGAAGCTCGCGTCGAAAAACTCAACCAGGCCTTGCACCTCGTCGTTATTGCTCAGCCGGATGCAAACCGGAATTTCGTGTTCGATCAAATAACGAAGATACTTTACTTCTTCGAAGGTTTGCTCCGGCGCCTTGGACTTCGATTTACTCATGGCTTGCCCACCTTCACCGGCCCGGACCTTTGACAGACTCATCGAATTCTCCATAATAGCCAGTGCGCGTATTCGCCCGCAAATTTCGGTCTTTCAAGCTAACCTTCAAAATGTGAAAGCGATCCCTGGTGGGCGGAATGCCCTTGGGATAGTAGCCGACCATGTATTGCGTCCTTAACTCATGCAAGATGTCGGAGAACGCCCGATCGAGCTCCGCGCTGGCGCTCGGCATGAAGACCCTGCCACCGGTGCCGGCGGCGAGGGTTGTGAGCGCATGCTCACCCCCGGTGTTGCGGCCGGCGTCGTTGGTGATGGGAACCACCAGGATCGGATACATAACGGTGTCGGCGCGCTGCGCGGCTTCGAGCGCCTGGTGATAATCCTTGACGCTGGTCGTATCGCCGCCATCGGTCACCACCACCATCACATGACGGCCGTCGCGGGTTTCCAGATCGCGCGAGGCAAGATAGAGGGCGTCATATAGCGACGTGCCGCCTTCCGATTTGAGCAGTTTCAACTGTTGATCGAGCCTCGCATAACGGCGCGTGAAGCTGGTATGCAAGTTCACTCGCCAGTTGAAGCTATATAAGGCCACGGTATCCTCGGAGTTCCCCTCGCCCAGCAACGCTCTCAAAAATTTGCTGACGGAATCCAGCTCGTAGTGCAGTTGGATTCCCGTGGAAGCGCTGGTGTCCACTAAAAGCGCCACGGACAGAGGCTGCTCTGTCTGGCGCTCGAACACGGCAATGTCCTGGGGGACGCCGTTGTCGGAAATCGTGAAATCGCTCTTGCCGAGCGATCCGATCAACTGCCCGGCGGCGTCCTTGACGGTCACCAGCATTCGGACTAAACGTACGTTTACACGAATGACGTTGTCTTGCGACGGCGCGAGCGCGGCCAGACACAGCGCGAAAATCGGCAACCAGGCGGCGCGGCGGATCACTTTTTCAGGACGGATTCGTCCCACTCCCCTTCCACCCAGATTTCGCCGTCGGAAAAGTGCTCCTTCTTCCAAATGGGGACGATGCGCTTCAGGCGGTTGATGCCTTCGAGCGCCGCTTCAAAGGCCGGCTTGCGATGCGGCGCGGTTACGATCACCGCGACACTGGTTTCGCCGATCTGCATGCAGCCCAGACGGTGCACCATCGCAATGCGTCCGATGGAATGCGTGCGCGCGATATCGCGTCCGATCTCCGCCATCATCTTTACCGCCATGGGCTCGTAGCATTCGTAATCCAGGAACTTTGTCGAGCGGCCCTTGGTGTTATTCCGCACCACGCCTTCGAAATTCACCACCGCGCCATCTTCGCCGCGCAGCAGTTCCCTGGTAATTCCGGCGGTGTCGATCGGCTGCCGGGTGAGCGCGAAAAAATAGCCCTGCTCGCTCTCCCGGATTTGTTGGGTATAGCGGCCAGTACCGCCGCTAACCGGGGGCAGGAACGCGATTTCGTCGCCATCGGAAACTGCCGCGGACGGTTCGCAAAATTGATGGTTCGAAGCCAGAACGATGCTGGCTTTCAAAGCGCCGAGCCTGGGAAACTGTTGGGCATAGCGCTCGAAAACGGCCTCGAGACGCGACCCGTCCGCTACCTCGATATGATCCTCCGAACGGCCCACGATATCCCTCAACATGCCGAAAAACAAGACTTTGACGCGCACTTTTGTCATAGTATCAGACGGTTCGGCGTGCTAAGGGTTTCAAGGAGTTGCTGAGGACGGGGTTTGCCCCGTTATTGGGGGAACATAAACCACCGGGAAGCTGAGGCGCCGCGGACGCTGGAATCGTAAGCGTCCCAAACATCTCGCAGCCGTCGTGTGAAGTGGACCTCAATTCGTTTTCGCGCTCGTTCCAGAGGCCGGCTCCCGAGCGTCAGGCTTACAGAGTTTCATTTCAGGGCAAAATGAAATAGGCTAGCGTTATGGCTCAAGTTACTCCGATTCCAGAAGGAATGCACACCGTCACACCGCACCTCACGGTGAAGGGCGCCGCTGAGTATATAGACTTCCTGGCGCGCGCATTTGGCGCCGTCGAACTACACCGAAGTCCCGGCCCCGGCGGCAAATTGGTGCATGCCGCGGTTCGCATCGGCGATTCCGTGGTGATGTTGAACGATCACATGCAGGAATTTGGCGCACCGCCGATCGTCGAAGGATTCTGGCCCATAACGTTGCACCTCTATGTCCCGGACGTGGACGCAGCGTTCGCGCAAGCTACGGCTGCCGGATGCAAGGCGATCATGCCGCTGGCCGATCAGTTTTGGGGAGACCGCTACGGACAGGTAATCGACCCGGCCGGTTTCCGGTGGTCGCTCGCAAGCCGAAAAGAGGATCTGACGCCGGAGCAACGGAACGATCGAATGAAGGCCACCTTCGGCGGACATTAGGACTTCGTACAGGCAGTTACTTCCGGCATAGCTTTCGCCGGCACGGGCAGCCAATCTGGTGCAGCCGGCTGCCGGTCTTCTCAAGCTGGCGATGCCGGCTAAAAGCCGGAGGGGGCAGGATTGCCCGCGCCACAAGATCGACCAACAATTCCTAATTGGCTTGGTCAGGCTTTCTTGCCGCGGGCCTTGGGTTTCTTGGCTGGCTCGACGGCGATTTCAGGAGTCGCCGCTTCTTCTTCCAAGCCCGGCGGCGTGGCCGACGCAAGTACTTGATTGAACAACTCCATCTTCTTCAATTCTTTTTTCGTCGGAGGCGCGATTTCGTGACGATAGTCGTGATCGTGATAACACGTCCGGCAGCGCACCTTGGCCGGTTCAGTGTTGACTATGGAAACAATTGCGTGATTGGTGATGCGGCGGCACTTGATGCAGTGATCGTCGATGATGTCGCCTAGACGAAAGTCCGACATGTTCAATAAATGTACGATCTGGGCTGAGTATATCAGAATTGGAAAGCCAACAGCCCGATGATAGCCGCACCCAACATCACCCAAAACGTGTCGACGCGAGTGAAGGCGATCAGCGCGAAACTCAAGGCGACGATTCCGATGGAAAGCGGTCCATGGATGGCGTCCTGAGCGAGCGGCACGGAGGCGGAGAGCAGTAAGCCCCCGCCGGCCACCAACACCGCGCGCGTGACCGATTTCGCGCGCCGATGTTCAGCACGCTTGCCAATAAAACGAAGCATGGGGATTACTAAAAACGCAGGAGTGATCATAGCCAGCCAGCCCGCGCAAGCGCCCGGAACGCCGGCTACGAAATATCCGACGCTGACCACGTAGAGACCCATCGGCCCAGGTCCCAATCGCCCGGCGGCGACCGCGGTTGTAAGCTGCCGGTCCGTTAGAACGCGATAGCGCTCCACGAAATCGTGGCGAACCACCGGCAGCGATGCCAGGCCGCTGAAAGAAGTCAATGTGGCTTTCAGAAGGAGCAGATAGAGCAGGAAGATGTTCATGCTTCAACCCAGAAAAAGCCGACGGCCGCGGCAACTCCGATGACCGCGAGCGGCGACAGCGCGAACACATACGCGAGCAAGAATGCTCCGATCGAGACCACCAGAGGCTTTAGCCAGTTGCTCTTCGAGAACTCCGATGCCACCAGCAGCACGGACGCGCCGATCATGGTTCCGACGGCGGCGGCGATTGTCGCTGCGATGATGGATTGGGCCAGCGGATGCATAGCCCCGGCTTCGCACACGCGTGTCAGCCAAATCACCAGTATCGACGAGGGAATCGTGACCACCAACACCGCGGCGACGGCGCCCATCAAACCGAGAATGTAATATCCCGCAGCCGCGCAAAATGCCAGCAGATTGGTCCCCGGGGTCACGCGTCCGAGTCCGAAGGCGATTCCAAACTGCTCCGGAGTCAGCCAATTCCGCTGGTAAAACTCACGCTGCAGCACTGCGATGGTAGGATTGCCGCCGCCGAATGTAGTGTTGCCAACGCGAAGGAATAACCAGGCGACGTCCCTGAGTGTAGGTCGAGTCATCGCAGCCAATGTAGCAGCATTCCCTACAATGGTTATTTGATGCGAATCTGGCCGATCATGGTGCTGTGCGCTTCCGCCTTTGCCGCTACGCCCGCGCAACAGTTAACCATCGTTTATGACCACACGGCTGTGCGTCCGGACCTGAAAACCGATTGGGGCTTCAGCGCTCTGGTGGACTTTCACGGCCTGCGCCTTCTATTCGACGTTGGAAGTAAACCCGAGATTTTTCTCCAGAATCTCAAGCAGCTCGGCATCGACAAGAGCTCCATACAGTTCACGATGATTTCGCACGAACACGCCAGCCATTCGGGCGGACTCTATAAGGTGCTTCCGGAAGGCTTGATCTATTTTCTCGACAGCTTCTCGAAAAGATACCCGGAGGCGGATGCGGTAGGGCTGGAGGTCAAGCGCGTCAAAGCGCCCGCGCAACTCGGTCCCGGACTTTATTCCACCGGCGAGACCGAGCAGGCGCTGGTGATTGAAACTTCCAAAGGGCTGGTGATGCTGGTGAGTTGCGCTCATCCGGGAATCGCCAAGATGGTGGAGACGGTGGAGAAGCAGCGTAACGCGAAAAGCATCCGGATGATTGTGGGCGGGTTGCACATGTACGAGCAAAGCGAACGACAAATTCGCCCGGTGGTGGCGCAGCTTCAAAAATTGAACGTGGAGTCCGTAGTGTTGGGCCATTGCACCGGCGATTTGGCGCTGCGAATCTTCCGCGAATGCTACGGAGAACGTTTTGCAACAGCGGGAGCCGGCAAGATAATCCCACTGGAGTGAAAAACAAATGGGGTGGCTGTCACCTCATTAATTCGTCAGACCAATCGAGTTAGAAGCGAGCCCTCGATCATGATCGTTTCGTCTCGTTCGGGACCGGTCGAAACACATCCCACCTCGACTCCCGTGCGCTCGCTGAGGAATTTGAGATAGTCGCAGGCGCGGGGCGGCAGAGCTTCGTGGCGCGTAAGTCCGCGCGTGATCGATTTCCAGCCTGGCAATTTCTCATACACCGGCTCCACTGCTTCCAGTTCACGAAACGTGGCCGGCATTTGCTTCGTGTTGCGATATTCGGTGCAGACCAGGATTTCGTCGAACTGGTCCAGCACGTCCAACTTCGTGATTACCAGGCTGCTGAAGCCATTGATCATCGCGGTGTACCGCAACAAGGGAACGTCAAACCATCCGCAGCGGCGCGGACGGCCGGTCACAGCACCGTATTCATTGCCGGCTTTGCGGATGCGCTCGCCTTCTTCGCCCGAAAGCTCAGTGGGAAATGGACCGCTGCCAACGCGCGTAATGTAGGCTTTCGAAACTCCGATTACGCCGTTGATGCAAGTGGGCGGGACACCGGCGCCAATGCAAGCGCCACCCGCCGTCGCGCTCGACGAAGTAACGAACGGATAAGTGCCATGATCGACGTCCAGCATCGACCCTTGCGCGCCCTCGAACAGCACGCGTTTTCCATCGCGCATGGCGTCGTGCAGCAAGTGCGCCGTGTCGCAGACCATTGGACGAATGCGATCGGCGAAGCGCAAATACCGATCGCGAATTTCTTCGTAGTCGATCGTTTCCTGAATGTCGAAGGTCTGCGCCAGGAGGCGCTTGTCCTCGGCCAGCAGCGTGTACATCGCGCAGAAACTCTCGCGTTCGTACAAGTCCGCGATTCGAATGCCCCGTCTACCGGTCTTGTCCTCGTAGCATGGCCCGATGCCGCGCGATGTGGTCCCAATCGGCACACGACCCTGGCGCCCTTCGGACATATTCTCCACGATGCGATGAAACGGAAAAATCACATGCGCGCGGTTGCTGATGGCCAGTTGCCTGGTGACGTCGATGCCGGACTTCGCCAGCATTTCTATTTCTTCGATCAAAGCCGCCGGATCCACCACGACCCCGTTTCCGATGACGGCCTGCACGCCAGGACGCAAAATCCCGCTCGGAATCAGCTTGAGAACGAATTTCTTCTCGCCGATGAATACCGTGTGGCCGGCATTATGGCCTCCCTGGTAGCGGGCCACGATCGAAAACTTTTCGGAAAATAAATCGACAACCTTCCCCTTGCCCTCGTCACCCCACTGCGCGCCCAATACAATGACGTTTCCCATGACTTGACCCAAAACATTGTACCGTGCCAGCGTTCAAGACCGTGCGGCCCGTGGCGCGGACTCGTGTCTGCGGCCTCGAGACTGGTCTCGAGGCTCTTCTCTCGCAGGGCATCGAGACGAATCTCGATGCGGCAGCCTGAAGGCCGCGCTACGTCTAACGACCGCCTGCATGTTACGCTGACCTTTTATGCAGCTCTCCGGAATTTTCATGGGCTTGGGCGAGCCGGCCTTCACCCAGCTCCTGCGAGGCATCTCGATCGGCAAACTGAAAACATTCCAGTTTTACGATCGTATGAAGGCCCGCCTGCATTTGCCCAAACTGAGCTCGGAGACGATCCGGAAGGCGGCGCCTCGACTGTGGACGCGCCTGTCCGGCGATGACGAAGATTTCGCGACCGATCTGGCACAGGCGATCCTGATTTCGCATTTGGACATGATAAAAGCCGTTCTGGACGAAATCGGCATTCCAAATCAGGACGGGTTCTTCGACAAGGACATCGACGGGTCGAAATATTTCACGGAAGGTTGGCAGCAAAAGGTCTACGACAAATTCAAGGATGCATACCAGAAGGAAGTTCTGCTGTTTTACATCAACCATTTGGATTGGGAGCTGGCCAAGTCCGAGCAGGTCTTTCAAGGGCAGGCATAGGCATGAGCAAAGAGTTTTTCGACGCTATCCGCGCCGGCGACTGCGCAAAGGTGAGCGCGATGCTCGCGGCCGATCCCGCGCTGCTCAACGCTGAAGACGAAAATGGCGCGGGGGCGTTTGTGGCAGCAAAATATTCGCGCCGGAATGACGTTGCGGACATGCTGCTTCAGCGGGGTGTAGAACTGGATATTTTCGCGGCATGCATGGCGGGCGCCGAAGAGCGGGTAGTGGAATTAGTCAGCCATCAACCCGATCTCACGAACGGCTACAGTTCAGATGGCTGGACGCCGCTGCACTTGGCGGGATTTTTCAACCAGCCCGCGCTCATCGAAGCGCTGCTGACTTACGGAGCCGAGGTAGACGCGCGATCGCGAAACCAGATGTCAAATGCGCCGATCCATGCCGCCGCGGCCGGCCGCAGCGGTGAAAGTGTGCGCATTCTGTTGGAGCACGGCGCTGACGCAAACGCGCGGCAGGCTGGTGGATTCACTCCACTGCACTCCGCGGCGCAAGCTGGAGATGCGGAATTGGTGCGGCTGCTCATCGCCAGCGGCGCCGATGTCCAGGCGCGCGCCGACAATAATCAGAACGCCCTCGACCTGGCCATGACCGGCGGCCATCAGGCGGTTGTCGACGTCTTAGACGAGTACGCAAATGGCGCCGGGACAGCGGCCGGATAGTCTAGTGCTCGAAAACCAGATCGCACAACTAGAATCGGCCACCTTGGCGCGAATCCACGCCGCTAAGAACCTCGAAGAGCTTGAAGCGATTCGTGTCGACGTCCTGGGACGCAAGGGTTCGCTGACACAGTTCAGCAAAGAATTCGGCAAGCTTACGCCGGAAGAACGTTCCAGCGCGGGAAAGTCGTTGAATGCCGCAAAGCAATCGCTGGAGAGCGCGTTCGACGAGAGAAAACAAGGGTTCGCAAGCGAGGCTCTCGAAGAACGTTTAGAGGCCGAGTGGATCGATCTTACATTGCCCGCGCCGGGAACGAGCCCCGGCAGTTTGCATCCGGTCACCCGGATACAACGCGAGATCGAAGACCTGTTTACATCGCTTGGATTCGCAGTGCTGGATGGACCGGAGGTAGAAACCGAGTATCACAATTTCGATGCGCTTAATATTCCGCCCGAGCATCCGGCGCGCGACATGCAGGATACTTTTTGGCTGAGCGACGGCAACCTGCTTCGCACGCACACGTCGCCCGTCCAGGTGCGCGGCATGGAGCGGCTGGGGCCGCCCTTGCGAATGATCGCGCCCGGCCGCGTGTTTCGTAACGAAGAAGTAGACGCCTCGCACGAACATACGTTTTACCAGGTAGAGGGGATGATGGTGGACCGCAACGTGTCCGTCGCCAACCTGATCTACTTCATGAAAACGCTGCTGAGCGCAATCTTCCATCGCGAGGTTACGGTCCGATTGCGCCCCGGATATTTTCCCTTCGTCGAACCCGGTTTCGAGTTGGACATCCAATGCTTGATTTGCGGAGGCGGCGGCTGCCAGGTCTGCAAACAAAGTGGCTGGGTGGAGCTGCTGCCCTGCGGCCTGGTGCATCCGAATGTGCTGCGGATGAGCGGCATCGATCCCGAACAGTGGGGCGGCTTCGCGTTTGGCCTGGGGCTGACGCGGCTGGCGATGATGCGCTACGGCGTGGATGATATACGGTTATTCGCGAGCGGTGATTTGAGATTTTTGCGCCAATTCTAAGATGAAATTCTCCTATAACTGGATTCGCGAAATGGTTCCGGCGCTCGACATTGAGCCGCGGGAACTGCTGCGTCTCATCACCACCAAGACCGCCGAATGCGAGGGGCTGGAAGTGGTGGGCGCCGCATTGGCGCTGGCTTCGGTGGCGCAGGTGATTCATGTGGAACCGATTGCCGGCAGCCATAATCAAATCGCTATTGTGGAAACAGAGCGGTACGGCAAGAAAACCGTGGTATGCGGGGCACCCAATTGCCGCGCGGGAATGCAAACGGTTTATATTCCCGTGGCGATGACGGTGATTCAAGGCGTGGAGAGCGACGGAATGCTGGCGAGCGGATTGGAGCTGGGCATCAATCGCGATCACACCGGAATTGTGGAGCTGGGCGGGGAGCTGTTGCTGGCGCCCGACAGCGTGATCGAAGTGGATAATAAGTCGCTCACGCATCGGCCCGACCTGTGGGGTCATCACGGGATGGCGCGTGAAGTGGCCGCCATCACACATCAATCGTTGCGGGATCCGGTGCAACTGGAACTGCTTCCCAAAGGCGCGGCACAAATCGGCGTGCAAATCGAAGACTTGGCGCTGTGCCCGCGTTACAGCGCGCTGGTTTTCGAAAACGTGACGGTCGGGCCATCGCCGCTGTGGCTGCAGTACCGGCTCGAATCGATTGGCTTAAACTCCATCAACAATATCGTCGACGTGACAAATTACGTCATGGCGGAAATTGCCCAGCCCATGCACGCCTTCGACGCGGAAAAGCTGCATGGGAAGACAATCTTCGTGCGTAGCGCGAAGGGCGGTGAGAACATCGTAGCTCTGAACGACGAAAGGTATACGCTTGCTCCATCTAACCTGATCATCGCCGACGCCGAAGGGCCCATCGCAATCGCCGGCGTCATCGGCGGCCGTGATAGCGCGATTGGAGCGCAGACGAAGAGAGTGGTTCTGGAGGCCGCTTGTTTCCAAGCCGCCAGTGTTCGCAAAACATCGGTGAGTTTGAAGCTGCGCACCGATGCGTCCATGCGATTTGAGAAATCGCAAGATCCGGTGAACACGGTGCGCGGTCTGGCGCGCGCATTTGAATTGCTATACCAGGTTTCGCCGGGTATTCGTTTGATAGGCGGAGTCGCGGATTGCAAGGCCGATCTCAAAACGGCGCCCTCCATCGATTTGAGCATCGAGTGGTTGATCCGCAAGCTCGGCCGCTTGGTGACCGCCGAGGAAGTCCGCGAGATCCTGACTGCCTTAGAATTCGGTGTTACGGAAACCGGTCCCGGCAGTTTTTCAGTAAGCGTGCCCAGTTGGCGCGCCACCAAGGACGTTTCCATCAAGGACGATCTGCTGGAAGAAGTGGGGCGCATGATCGGTTACGAATCCATCACGCCGCGGCCTCCTCTGATTGAATGCGCGGTTCCACCGGACAATCCGGCGCGCAAATACGAGCGCGAGGTACGCGATCTGGTAGCCGCGCGGGGATTCACGGAAGTCCACAACTATTCGTTCATCAGTGAGGAAATGGCCCGCGCGTTTCATTTCGATCCGGACGCGCATATTAAGGTCACCAATCCGATCGCGGCGGATCAATCGCTGATGAGGCCGAGCCTGTTGCCGGGCATTCGAAGAAATCTAATCGACAACAGCCGGCGCCTGAATTCGTTCCGGCTTTTCGAGATTGGGCGTGAGATCCACCCGAGGCTGGAGGGGCTGCCCGAAGAAATCCCACACTTAGCGGCAGCCAGTTTCGCGCGCGAGGGCGATGGAAGCGTCGGCCTATTCGAGCTGAAGCGATTAGCGGAGTGCTTGATGCCGCGGTGCGAAGTTCAGCCGGCGCCAGCGCGGAAATACGAACATCCTCGACGCTCCGCGACGGTGTCCTGGCGAGGTGGTTCCATCGGCCGGCTGTTCGAGCTGCATCCATCGCTCGGAGTGGAAGGCCGCGCTGCGATTCTCGATCTTGACCTTGCCCTGATCGAACGGTTGGATCAGCGCGAAGAGCGCTATCAATCGTTGCGCCGCTTTCCCACCAGCGCATTCGATTTGTCGGTGATCACGGGTCTGCGGGATCCGGTGGGGAGTGTCGAAAAGCTTCTGGCGCGGGCGGCGGGCAGCGACCTGGTGGAGATCGAATTCGTGCGTCAGTACACAGGAGCGCCGCTGCCCGAGGACCGTAAGAGTGTGTCTTATCGTCTGACGGTCGGTGCGCTGGATCGTACCTTGTCTTCGGAAGAAGTGGCGGTTATTCGCAATCGCATCATTGACGCAATGCGCGAGGCTGGGTACGAACTTCGGGTTTAGCGCAAAATTGCCGCCCTACAATTGGGTTTAGTGCACGTGCATCGGGTCGCCAAAATATCCCACGATACGTTCCGCGCACAAGCGGCAGGCTTCTTCTTCGTCCGGATCGCGTCCTTCGCAATGCAGCAACTGATCGCCGCGAACTGCCATGCTTCGGCCGCAAACCCAGTCGTCACCGTCTCTTGAATGTATGTGGTTGTAGTCTGTCAACTCTTGCGCCCTCGCATGCACTAGCCAGAATATCAGACCGTCCCATAATCTGAATCGACGAAAGTGCTAAGAATGTGGGAAACTCAGCAGCATGGGAACACGAGCGGTAAAGATCGTCGTTATCTACCCACGGCCCCAAAACGTGGACGCCTTCGAACAGCTTTATCATGACGAGCACGTCCCGATGGTGGAAGAGAAGCTCAAAGGTATCACCCGGTTCGTGGCCACGAAAGTAGTTAGCTCTCCACAAGGAAAAGTTGCGGCATATCGTATCGCCGAAGTGTACTTTTCCACAATGGAGGAGCTTACAAAGATCCTGGAATCGGAAGGTGGCAAGGAGGTCGTGGAGCACGCCACCAAGATATCTACCGGAGGTCCGCCGATTCTGCTGATCTGCGAAGAAGAGTCGTTCGTATACTGGTAGCCGCATTCCGATGCTCTCTTTATGAAACTTGCCAGTCTTGCGTGCGCGTTTGCCTGCCTCGGTTGGGGCCAACAGGACAACACCCTGGTGGAACGCGTCGGGACGACTGGATTTCTTCAATTAGAGGCCGCCAGTTTTCGAGATATAAGCCCACAGCAGCAGGCGCTGGCCTACTGGCTCACGCAGGCTTCCATTGCGATCAACCCAATCATCTACGATCAAATGTCGCGTTTTGGACTGCGGCAAAAGCGGGTGTTGGAAACGATCGTCGCCCATCCGGACAGCGTCGACAAGGCAAGCTTGGACAAGATCCTGGCGTTCACCAAGCTATTTTGGGCCAACCGCGGCAATCATCATGAGATCACCGCGCAGAAGATCATGCCCGAGTTCACTTTCGAAGAGCTGCGAGACGCGGGTTTGGCCGCTCTGCGGCATGGGGCGCGAGGCTCTTACACGGAAGCGGCGTTCCTCAAAGAAATCGAAGAACTGAAGCCGGCGCTATTCGACCCGAACTTCGAGCCGATGACGACCGCCAAGAGTCCGCGCGGCGGCCTGGATGTGATTCAAGCCAGCGCTAACAATTTCTATTCCGGCGTCACGGTGGCGGACCTGACGAATTTCACCGAGCATTATCCGTTGAACTCGCGGCTGGTGAAGATCGACGGCAATCTTGAGGAGCAGGTATATCGAGCCGGTACGCCCGATCGCAAAATCCCGCCGGGGTTATATGCGCAATATCTCGCGAAGGCGAATTCCTTTCTCGAAAAGGCCGCGCAGGTAGCCGAGCCGGCGCAAGCCCAGGTCATCCGCGATCTGATCCGTTACTATCAGAGCGGCGATCCGAAGGACTGGATTCATTTCGGAATCGACTGGGTGCGGAACAACGCGCCCGTGGACTTTGCGAACGGCTTCATCGAAGTCTATCGCGATGCCCGCGGCGCAAAAGGCACTTCCCAGAGCTTTGTCACCGTGACCGACAATCGCTTGAATGCGATGATGCTGAAAATCGCGGACAATGCACAATATTTTGAGGATCGCGCGCCCTGGAAGCCGGAATACCGGAAGCAAGGCGTGAAGCCGCCCCTGGCGAAGGCTGTGGAGACGCTCATCGAGACCGGCGATTTTCACGTCACCACTGTGGGCGACAACCTGCCGAACGAGGATGAGATCCATGCCAAGTACGGCAGCAAGAGTTTCCTTTTTACGGGCAGCTCCCGCGCATTGGCGAGCGCTGCGGGCACATCCGCGCTGGACGAGTTTGCCGCGTCGCGAGAGGAAGCCGAAATCAGCAGGAGGTACGGAACTGAAGCCGACGATCTGTTGACCGCGCTGCACGAGATCATCGGACACGGCTCGGGCAAGCTGAGTCCGAAGCTCACGCACGATCCCGCATATTATCTGAAGGAATATTTCTCCACGCTCGAGGAAGCCCGCGCGGATCTGATGGCGCTGTACAACGTATGGGACCCTAAGCTCAAAGAACTGGGATTGATTTCCAATGAGGATGTCGCCAAGGCAATGTATTATTCGTCGGTGCGGGTTGCCATCATGCAACTGCGCCGCATCCCCAAAGGCGACACCATCGAAGAGGATCATGAACGCGGCCGCCAGCTCATCGTCAATTACATCAAGGACAAAACGAACGCCATCGCGGATTCCACTCGCGAAGGCAAAGCGTACCTGGTCGTCAAAGATTTCCAGGAAATGCGGCGATGCGTGGGGCAGCTTCTCGCGGAGCTGATGCGGATCAAGGCGGAAGGCGATTACGATGCGATCAAGGCCCTGATCGACAAGTATGGCGTGCACTTCGATCCGGCGCTACGCGATCAGGTGCTGGCCCGATACAAGAAGCTGAACATTCCGACTTACTGGACCGGCATCAATCCGGAACTGAAGGCGAGCTTCGATTCGAAAGGCCGAGTTACTAAGGTGGAAATCTCGTATCCCCGCGATATCGTGAAGCAGCAGCTCGGTTACAGCGCAATGTATCGCGGGAAGTGAGCGTCCACGCTCAGAATGTAAGCCGGAGTCCCACCTGGACCTGCCGCATAGCGCTCGCGGTACGGATCTGCCCGAACAAGTTCGAATTCAATGAAGCCGTGGGATTCATCAGATTCACTAAATTAAACGCATTCGTGAACTCTCCCCGCGCTTGCAGACTCATCCGCTCGCGTATCTTGAAATTGCGCGAGATCGCGAGGTCCACGTTCTTGCTTCCCGGCCCGGTCAGGAGATTCCGTTGCGTGTTGCCGTCCGTGCCGGTTGGTGGAACCCCGAACGCAGCCGTATTAAACCACGCCGCGGTTACGGCCGCACGAGAGCGATTGGGGTCCAGGAACGGATTGCCCATCAGGTTCGCCCGGTCGTTATTATTGCCGTCCAGATTGACGTCCGTGCCGGTGGTGACGTTAAATGGAAGGCCGCTTTGCAGCGTGATGATGCTGGAAAGCTGCCACCCATTGACCACGGCCTTCAGGAACGGGTTGGTTTTATCGAAGTAGCTCAGGTCCCAAATGAAAGAGGTCACCGAGACGTGGCGGCGGTCGAAATCGGAGCGGCCCCGGTCCAATGCCAGGTTCCGGAAGTCTTCGGCGCCGCCGTTGACGGTGTTGTTTTCCAGCGTCGCATCCTCAATGGACTTCGAGAACGTATAGAAGCCCTTCACGCCGATGTGATGGCTCATCCGTTTTTCCACCGTAATCTGAAGCCCGTGGTAGTTGGTGTTCATGACGGATTCCACCGATTGGATGGTGGACAAAATGTTGGTGTCAATGGGACGTCTGCTGTTCAAATTCGCGGAGGTCGCGGTGCTGTTGTAAAAGGGGTAATTCAAATCAATCGCGAACGGCAAGCGGTGGGCGAGCGATCCGACGTAGGCTGCCGTGACAGTGACGTCCTTCCAGATTTGCCGCTCTACCGAAAAGTTTAACTGGTAGGTATACGGCCACTTGAAGTCGGGCGCGACGCCATAAATGGCGGCGGGAAAAATGAACCCCGGGCTTTTCGGGCTGTAGAAATATGGGAACGGCGAAACACCTCCCGGAAGCGCGCCGTACGGGTTGGTAAGCGACGTCACGTTGGGGAACTGCTGGCGAACCGCGAATGGTTGGAAGTTGGACGTGGAGTTCCATTCGTTGCCGGAAACGCTTCCGTAGAACAGGCCGGCGGCCGCGCGGACAGAGGTCTTGCCGTTGCCGAATGGATCCCAGGCCAGACCCAGCCGCGGCGAGAAATGGCCCAGCGGCGTGGATACGATACCGCGGCCGACGCCCGGATCGCCTACGACCAGCAGGCCGGTTGGGGCAGTCGTGGGCAGCACCTTCGACTGCACGCCCAGCTTGAACGTCGATTCTTTGTCTTGTGGATCGGTGGGCGCCTGTTGCACATCCCAGCGCAGTCCCAGATTCAGTGTCAGACGCGGAGTAATCTTCCAGTCATCCTGCGCGAACAGGGCGCCCGTGAAAAAATTGGCGAGCGCCAGCACCGGAGCGTCCTGGTTCATGGTGATCGGCAACCCCAACAGAAAATCCGACAGCGCATTGCTGGATTTCGCCTTGGTGCCGGTGAAGGAAAAGACGCCGTAGTTGTTGAGCAAGGTCTGCTGGATATCCTTATCGAGCGACAATTCGCCGCCGAGCTTGAAAGTATGGCTGCCTTTGTTCCAGTTGAGCACGTTGCGCACCGAGTAGAAATTCGTGCCGGCCACCGGTCCCGAAATCGCCTGACCCAGCGTGAAGTACCCGCTGACGGCGAGCTGCGGGAGTGACGGCGTGCCCTGAATCTGGAATTTAGAGCCGAGATCGCCCAGCGACATTTGCGGCGAGCTGACACGCCCACCGAAGTTGCGGGTATACGAGAGCCAGACCTGGTCCACCATGGACGGGTTGATCGTAAACGTGTCGCTGGCATTCGCATTGTGCTGGCGCCAGATGAAGTTCTGTGTCGACCAAGGGAGCTGTCCACTGGTGGGCGGGTTTCCGCCGCCGGAGATGGAAGTGTGGCCGCTGGTTTCGAAGTAGCTCAAGGAAATACGCTGCCGATCGCTAAAGGAGTGATCAACCTTGGCCAGGAATTCATCCGTGATATACGGGCTCGGGCTGGTGCCTTGCCAGATGTTGCCGGCTGTGTTTGCCGCGGGGATGTAAGTGTTCAGGATTTTGAGGGCGGTGGGATCGAACTTCGACATCGGGATCAGTCCGTTTGCAAAGGGAGCCGCATTGTTCGACGGATCGGTGGGCTTGATCTTGGATTGCGAGAAATCGCCCATCCGCTCGAGCGCCGTGGGAACGATAGCGTTGTTAAAGAAATTGCTGGTGATCTGGCGAAGCCCGGAATACGTGCCGAAGAAGAAGGTCTTGTTGCGAATCACCGGGCCGCCCACGCTGCCGCCAAACTGATTACGATGCAGCGGAGGCGTGGCCAGAACAGAGCCGTAAGTGTTCGCATTCAGGTCGTTATTGCGCAGGTACTCGAAGAGCGACCCGTGAAACTGATTGGTTCCCGACTTGGTAATGATGTTGATTACGCCGCTGGCGAAACGTCCGAACTCGGCGCTATAGCTGTTGGTGATTACGCGGAACTCTTCCACCGCATCCGGATTCGGCGCGATATTGCCGGTGTTGCGGAGACCGGTCATGTTCGTGCCGCCGTCCAGAAAGTAGTTGACCGATCCGGCCCCGCCATCCACTCCACCGTTGATCATGGTGCGTTGTTCCGGATAGCCCAGAACGATGCTATTGGCATTGGAATCGACGCCGGGGGTCAGCGATAGCAGCGTGTACACGTTGCGGCCGACAATCGGCAGGCTGTTGATCTCGGCGCCGGAGGTGGTTCGCCCGATTTGAGCGTTACTGGTGTTGACCATGGCCGCGTCGGCGGTGATCGTAACTTGGTCGGTCTGGGCGCCAATGGCTAGCGCAGCGTCCACGCGCGCGGTCCGGTTGATTTCGAGAACGATGCCGTTCTGGCGAAATTTCTTAAAACCTTGCACGGTTACTTCCACGTCGTACACGCCGCTCGGCAACAGGTCGATACGATACGAGCCGGAAGCATTAGTCGTCACCATTCGGCTTTGGTTGGTTCCCGTATTGATCGCCACCACCTGGGCATTTGGAACCGTGGCGCCACTCGAGTCTGTGACGGTGCCCTCTAGGGTGGCCGTCGTGACCTGCGCCTGGAGGGCGGTCACCGCGACAAAACAGACTGCAAGAATTGCGAGCTTCCGTTGCATACTAACCTCTTTCAGTTACCGCTAAAGACCGATGGTTTGAAGATAACATGTCCAAGGAACCGCGACCGTAAGGGAGCGTTCATGGGCCTGCGGCCCACCAAAGGTAATGAACACTCCCTTACGGTCGCGGTTCTGAAGCGCGGAAATCGCGGAAATCCCATCGCTATGCCGATTGATGCTTCCTTGGCCGCAACTACGGAGCCGTTTATGGTTTTATCGAAGTGATGCGGTTGAATGAACGCGTTCGTGACTGCCTGGCGGCGCTGTCCGGCATCTCAGTGGCGATCCTGGTTGTGGGCCGGGCGCCGACTCAAACCACTCCCGCGCCTCCCGCTCCACCAGGGCTCGAAAAGATCCAGCATTTCGTTTTCATCATGCAGGAGAATCGGAGCTTCGACCATTACTTCGGGACGTACCCTGGCGCGGAGGGTCTGCCTCCCGGTGTTTGCATTCCCAATCCGGCCGGCGGCACGTGTGCCGCGCCGTTCCACGACGCCCAACCGGTCAACCAGGGCGGAGCGCACAACTGGGCGAATGCGTTGAATTGCATTGACGGCGGATTGATGGACGGCTTCATTGCCGGGACGGCGCAAAAGCCGGGCGACGTCATGGGCTGGCATGATTATCGGGAGCTTCCGAACTACTGGAACTACGCCCAGCTCTATGTGCTCCAGGACCGCTTGTTTGAATCCATAACCTCTTATAGTCTGCCCGCGCACCTGTACATGCTGGCCGCCCAGAGCGGCGGATATATTGGCACGGGCCAACCGCGTCCGGAGGCTTTCACATTCCCGGAGATCACCAATCTTCTCGGCGGCAAAATCGACTGGAAGTATTACGTCAATCGCGGCAAGACCGCGGGTGCGGCCGATGGAGGCCCAGCCAACGTCGATTCCGACGAAACCACCTACACCTTCTGGAATCCCTTGCCCGCGTTTCCGGCGGTGAAGAACGATCCCACGCAGTTCAGCCGGCTAACCAATGCCACGCAATTTTATATCGATGCGCAGAACGGCACACTCCCGCAGGTGAGCTGGGTGATTCCCAACAGCGACCTCAGTGAACACCCACCCGCCAGCGTCGCCACCGGATCGAATTATGTAACCGGCCTGATCAACGCCGTCATGAACTCCCCTGTGTGGAACTCAACCGCCATTTTTGTTTCCTGGGACGATTGGGGCGGATTCTACGATCATGTCGTTCCTCCCAAAGTGGATCAATACGGTTTGGGAATTCGTGTTCCTGGCCTGATCATCAGCCCTTACGCCCGGCAGGGCTACGTGGAT
This sequence comes from uncultured Bryobacteraceae bacterium, assembly GCA_955652915.1. GTDB lineage: Bacteria > Acidobacteriota > Terriglobia > Bryobacterales > Bryobacteraceae > Palsa-89. Next base: position 25,377 of record CATPCJ010000218.1, on the reverse strand, counting down.
CACAAAACCTATTCCTTCGAATCCTGGCTGAAAATTATCGAGGAGCGATTCGGCATTGTCCCCATGACCGGGCGTGACAACACGGCCAACGACATGACCGACGCCTTCGATTTCACACAGCAGCCGCGTCCGCCCGTGGTGCTGAACGCGAATGGCTCTCCGTATCCGCCGGCGCGACAGAATCTGATTCATCCCGCGGGCACAATGGCGGTGACAAATTCCGCATATGGCACTTACGCGGTTGCGCCTGAAACGATCGCCAGTATTTACGGCTCCAATCTTGCCGCCGCTCCCGCGCAGGCTCAGTCGCTTCCGCTGCCGGTGATGCTGGGAGGCGTTACCGTCAACTTGAAAGACGCGAATGGCACCACGTTCGCGGTACCGCTAATCTATGTCTCTCCGAATCAGGTGAACTGCGTCATCCCCAAGGGTGTTGCTATTGGAGTGGCGACTCTCACCGTCTCGAATGGAAACGCAACATCTACCGGCTCCGCCATGATCGGCGTCATAGCGCCAGGTCTGTACACTTCCAACCAAACGGGACAGGGCCCCGCCGCCGCGCAAGTGACCGACGGCCAGATCTATACCAACACTTCTCAATGCAACACCACTGGTGCTTGCACGTTGGTTCCAATCGACGTCAGCAGGTCTCCTTATCTAATTCTCTACGGGACCGGAATTCGGGGATCGGCGCCAGCCAATGTCAGCGTCAAAATCGGAAACATCGACGCCCCGGTTACGTTTGCCGGCGCACAGGGCAGCTTTGCCGGCCTCGACCAGGTGAACGTCGCTCTACCTTCCACGCTCAAGGGACGTGGCCAGCTTGTAGTCGCTGTTTCGGTGAATGGTCAAGCCACCAATATGGGACAAGTGGCCTTTCAATAATTTTATCCGTGGATTTCCTGCAGGCTCCACACGCGGATCGGATCGCGCCTGCGCGAAGCCACTGCTTGGGCCGCCGCCTTTGCGCCGCTTATGGTTGTTATACACGGCACCCGATACGAGACCGCGCTGCGGCGGATGGCTTGTTCGTCGGTGAAGGAATGTCCGCCAGTGGTGGTGTAGATCACCAGTTTGAGCGATCCGGCCTTGAGAAGATCCACCGCGTTGGGACGTCCTTCGTTGACCTTAAACACGGTTTTCACCGCGAGGCCGGCCGCTTTCAACGCAGCCGCGGTGCCGCGCGTGGCCGCGAGATCGAATCCGAATTCGGCGAACTTCGCCGCTACCTCAATGGCCGCGGTTTTATCCCGGTCGTTCACGCTGATGAACACCGTACCGCTTTCCGGCATCGGCGTCCCGGCGCTCAACTGGGCCTTTCCAAACGCCTCGCCGAAATTTTCGCCGACACCCATCACTTCACCGGTGGATCGCATCTCGGGTCCCAGCGCGGGATCGACGCCCGGAAATTTGCTGAATGGAAACACCGGCGATTTTACGAAGCACTGCGGTACGGTCAGGACGCCCGACACCGGTCCGCCGGTAAGATGCGCGAAGTCGCTGAGTTTCTTTCCCAGCATCAGTCCCACCGCAATTTTAGGCAACGGCACCCCAGTCGCTTTGCTGACATACGGTACCGTGCGCGACGCCCGTGGATTCACTTCCAATACATAAACGTCCGCGCCCTTGATGGCGTATTGCACGTTCATCAGCCCGATGACCCGCAGCGCCCGCGCCAGTTTTGTAGTGTATTCCTGAATCGTGCTCAACACCGCGCTCGATAAATTTTGCGGAGGAAGCACGCAGGAGCTATCGCCGGAATGCACGCCCGCCTCTTCAATGTGCTCCATGATTCCCGCGATCAGCACCGAGCCGTCTTGATCGGCCAGCGCGTCCACGTCAACTTCGGTGGCATCTTCCAGGAAACGATCGATCAGAACCGGCCGCGTCTGCGAAAAGATCACCGCTTCACGCATGTAGCGCCGAACCATGTCTTCGTCGTATGCAATCACCATGGCGCGGCCGCCAAGCACGTAGCTGGGCCGCACCAACACCGGATATCCCAGGCGGCGCGCCACCTGGCAGGCTTCTTCGGCGTTCGTGGCCGTGCCGTTGGCAGGCGCCGGAATGCCGAGTTCATCGAGCAGTTTTCCGAATAGTTTGCGATCCTCGGCGAGATCGATATCGGCTGGATCCGTGCCGATGATCGGGACACCCGCCGCTTTCAACGGCAGGGCCAGATTGAGCGGGGTCTGTCCGCCAAACTGGACGATGACGCCATCCGGTTTTTCGACGTCGTAAACATTCAGAACCTCCTCGCGCGTGAGCGGCTCGAAATAAAGTCGATCGCTGGTGTCATAATCGGTGGAAACCGTTTCCGGGTTACAGTTCACCATGATCGACTCGTAGCCGAACTCCTGCAGCGCGAAAGAGGCGTGGCAACAGCAGTAGTCGAACTCAATTCCTTGTCCGATACGGTTCGGTCCGCTGCCCAGGATCATGACCTTCTTGCGATCCGACGGCGCGGCTTCGTTTTCAGACTCGTAGCTGGAATATAGGTAGGGCGTGAAGCTTTCGAATTCCGCGGCGCAGGTATCGACGCGATTGAAGACCGCCGTGATTCCGAGCTCCTTGCGTTTTGCCCGGACGCCCATGGAGTCCGTGTTCCACATCGCGCCCAGTCGAGTATCCGAAACACCGTCCCGCTTGGCTCTGAGCAGCATCTGGCGGGAGATTCCCTCCAGGCTTTCTTTCGCGAGTTCCGCCTCGAAGTCCACCATGTCGCGCATTTGTTTCAGGAACCATGGATCGATGGCGGTGATTTCGTGGATCTGTTCCACCGTCCAGGCCTGCTCCAGCGCGAAGCGCACATAGCCCAGCCGGTCGGGATTGGGAGTGATGAGCCGTTGCCGAATGAGCTCGGGATCGTAGACCTCGGCGGTGGCGGCCTTGCCGGTTTCCAAGCTGCGAATGCCTTTCGCGAGGGCCTGTTTGAACGTGCGGCCGATGGCCATCACCTCGCCGACCGATTTCATTTGCGTGCCCAAAACCGGTTCCGCACCAGGAAACTTTTCGAACTGCCAGCGTGGAATTTTGACGACGACGTAGTCCAGGGTCGGCTCGAAGCAGGCCGGTGTGACCTTCGTGATGTCGTTCTTGATTTCATCCAGGCGATAACCCACGGCAAGCTTGGCGGCGATCTTGGCGATGGGAAAGCCCGTCGCTTTAGAGGCCAGCGCCGAGCTGCGCGAGACGCGCGGATTCATCTCCACGATCACCATGCGCCCGTCTTGTGGATTGATGGCGAACTGTACATTGGATCCGCCGGTGTCGACGCCGATCTCGCGCAAGCAGCGCAACGATGCATCGCGCATCATCTGATACTCGCGATCGCTAAGAGTTTGAGCCGGTGCGATGGTTATGGAATCGCCGGTGTGCACGCCCATGGGGTCGAAGTTCTCGATGGAGCAGACGATGATGGCGTTGTCGGCGAGGTCCCGCATCACCTCCAGCTCGAATTCTTTCCAGCCCAGGACGCTTTCCTCGATCAGGACCTCGTGGACCGGCGAGAGATCCAGGCCGCGCTCCAGAATTTCGTGCAGCTCCTCCCGGTTGTACGCGATTCCGCCGCCCGATCCGCCCATGGTGAAGCTCGGCCGCAAGATCACGGGATAACCGATACGGTTTGCGAACGCGGCGCCGTCGTCCACATTGTTCACCAATTGCGACTGCGGGGTGCTAAGGCCGATCTTGCGCATCGCATCTTTGAACAGCAGACGGTCCTCCGCCTTCTTGATGGATTCGATCTTCGCGCCGATCAATTCCACGCCATACTTGTCGAGCACGCCCGCTTCAGCCAGTTCCACCGCCAGATTCAAGGCCGTCTGGCCGCCGACGGTTGAGAGCAGCGCGTGCGGGCGCTCACGGCGAATGATTTCTTCCGCGAACTCAACGCTCAGCGGCTCGACGTAGGTGCGGTCGGCGAGATTCGGGTCGGTCATGATCGTCGCCGGATTGGAATTGATGAGCACCACTTCAAATCCGTCGGACTTGAGCGCCTTGCAGGCTTGCGCGCCGGAGTAATCGAACTCACAGGCCTGGCCGATGATGATGGGGCCGGAGCCGATGACGAGGATGCGGTTGATATCGTTGCGGCGAGGCATCAGTTTTTGTGGAGCAGGCAATCCTGCCTGCAGCCGGCTTTCAGCCGGCGGGAAAGCGGCTCTGCAACTTGGATGGGCTGCCCCACAACGCGCCTAAGACGTAATTTGTTCCGATTGTGGGGCAGGTTGATTACCTGCCGCCGATTGTAAATCGGCCGGTACTGCCAATCGGCGGCAGGATACCATCCTGCCCCACAAAAATCGTTGCCGTGTGCAAAGAAATCAGAGTCTAGTAGCACAACAGCATTGCTGCCAATCATTCGGCACGGTGTCATTTACGGCCAAAGTCTTTCACAAGTTTCATGAAGTCGTCAAAGAGGTAGTGCGAATCGTGCGGTCCGGGCGCGGCTTCCGGATGATATTGGACGCAGAACACCGGTTCGCTGCGATGCCGGAAACCTTCCAGCGTCTGATCGTTCAGATTGATGTGCGTCAACTCGACTTCACTCTGGTTGAGCGAATCGGGATCCACCGCGAAGCCGTGATTGTGGGAGGTGATCTCCACTTTCTTCGTCAGTTGATTCAGCACCGGATGATTCGCGCCGCGATGCCCGAACTTTAGCTTGTACGTCTTGCCGCCCATCGCGAGGCCAAGAATCTGATGGCCCAGGCAAATGCCGAAGATGGGCTTTTTGCCGATGAGATTCCGGACCTGCCGAGCTTGATATTGCAGCGGCTCCGGATCGCCAGGACCGTTCGAGAGGAACACGCCATCCGGATTGAGCGCCAGCACGTCCTCGGAAGACGTGAGTGCGGGAACCACGGTGACGCGAGCGCCCACCTGCACCAATCGCCGCAAAATATTGCGCTTGATTCCGTAATCGTAGGCGACCACGTGGCACCATGGCGCGGCTGCGTCGCGTACGGACTCGGAAGGAGAACATCGCGTCACCGCTTCATCCCAACCGTAGCTGGACGCCGTGGAAACTCGCGTCGCGAGATCGAGGCCGGTCATCGAAGGAGATTGCCGTGCGCGTTCGACCAGATCCTTTGGATCGCCGCCGGTTGCGCAAAGGATGCCGCGCATCACCCCTCGAGTCCGCAGGTGACGCACCAGCGCACGGGTGTCGATTTCGGCCGCTACCGGGATCCCATTCTCGGCCAAGTAATGTTCGGCATTCTTCTCCGAGCGCCAATTGCTGGCGATGGATGAAAATTCCCGCACGATGAGCCCCTCGATATAGGGGCGCTGTGCTTCACGATCGTAATCGTTCGCTCCGTAGTTACCGATTTGCGGATTGGTAAGAACCACTATCTGTCCGGAATAGGACGGATCGGTGAAGATCTCCTGATAGCCGGTGATGGCGGTGTTGAAGACGACTTCTCCCAAGCTGTCTGTTGGCGCACCAAAGCTCGTGCCCTCGAAGACCGTCCCGTCCTCCAGGGCGAGGATTGCATGATTCAATTCTGATTTTCCTCCAGTTATCTCAGGAAGGGGTGTAACTCTTATTGAAGCATGGTTGGGAAGTCAGGTTCAACGGTTACGTGTGGCACATGCATTCTAGCCTGTGTTCTCCCGAAAATAAGCGCAAGCTGTTGAAACTATGCTGCCGCCGAAACCGCGTGTTTTCATCGTCTGGGGTGGCCGCCAGCGGCCATACCCTTTGGTTTGCGATCTTTTCACAGCTTCCAGGGATCCGCCCCACTTCCTACGCACCGGTTCAACGGGAATGTTGGCCCACGTTGATTCGCACGCGCACGCTGGCCCCGTCCGCGCGTTCGAACACGAACTGATAATCGCCCAGGAAGCCCGCCGGCGGCTGCCAGTAGAAAACGCCGCGCCGCAACGTCGATCCGATCGGCAAGGGACGCGGCTCGCCCGCCACCAACAGATGACCCTGCCCAGCTCCAACCTGTAATTCGATACGGCCGAGTTGGTCCATTTCGACCCCATAGTCTCCGCCAGAATCAGGCTTGAGGTCTTGCGCCGCAACATCCGGACTGAAGCCGTGCCGTATTTTTACGCCGGCCGCGTTACGCAGGACCATCGCTTCCTCTGGCGCCGCGCTGCCGCCACTTCCATTGTTTTGGACGTTGAAGTACCGGCTCCCGATTCCGTCACCGTGGCCCACGTTGTCGAAAACGGTCCAGGAAATTGTATGGACTCCGTTGGTCAGCTTAGTGGTATCTATGTAGAAGAATCCCACCGCTCCATCGCTGTTCTGATGACCGGGGAACAAGGTCGCGATGTCGGACCGGAATTGATTGTAAGTGGGATGCCCCACCGGCAAATTATCCACGTAAACCGTGATCGTGGATCCATCGAATGGAATCACGTTCGGGTTCTGCGTCAGCGCCCAGCCGAAGATAACGTAGGCGCTGCCAGAAGCCGTTCCGCCCTGGCCCGGCGTGTCGATAGTGCCGAAAGGTTTTGTGGCGTGAGCATTATCCGCGGTGATGGTGCGGGTCCCCAGGTCGAGAATCGCGCCGGATTTGTTGTGGGCGATGGCGTGCAGATTGTATGCGCCGTTACCGGATCCGCCAGCGCCGCCGTTATTGTTTGGCAGGAAGTTGGTGAGCAGAGAATAGCCCCAGCCCGCGCGATAATTCAGCGGCGCCGCCGGAAACAGACCCTCGACGTCGGGCCGTGCATCCGCAACGAACACGGCATCGCCGATGTAGACCAGACCATTCGATCCAGTCGCTTCGCCTGAGACGGGATCGCGCCAGATGTCGACCTTGGTCACTTCAACCGAATCCAGGGCCCAGCCCGTGACAGCAATCGCGCCGGCCACTCCAGTTGTATTGTTGGCCGGCGTATCGAAACTGCCGAACGGTGGCCCGGCGGTAACGGCCGTAACGTTGACTTGAATCTGCGGCGATCCCGATGCGCCTGAAGAGCTAACCGTGATGACGCCTCCCGGACCAGCGCTGGCCGTCACTTGAAACGTTCCGTTGCCAGTCCCCGAACCGGGAGATACGTTGATATTCGGGTGATTGGAAGACGCGGACCAGCTTACGCCCGCCGCTATCGCGACGCGAATGGTTTGTGGCGAAGTAACGAGGCCGTTCGCTGTGCCAAAGTTAAGTTTTGCGCGATCGACAGTGAGCGTCGAGAGCCCGCTGAAGCTAGCGGTAATCGATCGCGGAGCGGTCATGGCGATCGATTGCGGATTCGCCGTGCCGGTCAGATCGCCTGAGAAGCTTGTGAATAGGAAGCCTGAGTTCGCGGTTGCGGCAATCTGCACTGACGTACCGCTGGCATAGTAGCCGTCCGAGGAGGATGGGTTCGCCCCGAGCGATCCACCACCGTTGGGGGAAGCGGCCAGCGCCAACAAATACTGTGGGCCGAAGGTCGCGGTGTACGTAGTGGGCGCACTGGGCGCTGTAATCGTGTGAGAAATTGCGCCTCCATCGCTCCAGTTCGCCCAGGCGTAGCGCGTGCCAACGGCTCCGTTCTGCGGACTATTGACCGCCAACGTATGCACCGTGCCGGCTACCCAACTGAAATTCTGCGCTCCGGTAAATGAAACGCCATCCACCGTAAAGTTAAGTCCCGGCGGGTTAGTGCCAACCACGACTCCAGTGAGCGCGGTGAAGCTGCCGGTCACTGAACGGCGTGCGCTTAGTACAACCGTTTGCGGATTCGACGTGCCGGTCAGGTCACCGGAAAAGGCTCCGAACTGAAAGCCCGAATTCGGCGCCGCGGTCACCTGCACCGGAGTAGCGCTGGCGTAGTATCCATCCGGCGACGCCGGGCTCGCAGTCAACGTCCCGCCGCCGCTGGGGGATGCGGTGAGCGTCAACAAATACTGGGTAGTGAAGCCGGCTGTGTACGTTGCGGGCGCACTGCCGGCGGTGATCGGGTGTGAAAGCGCCCCGCCGTCGCTCCAGTTCAGCCAGGCATAGCGCGCGCCGGACGCTCCATTCTGAGGGCTCACGACAGCAACGTTATGGTTCGATCCCGCCACCCAGTTGAATGTTTGCGGCGCAGTCAAGGATTGCCCGTCGACGGTGATCGCCAGACCCGGCGGATTCGTCGTCACCGTCGTCTGCGCGTTGAAATTTGCGATGACCGAACGGGGCGCGCTCAGCACCACGGATTGCGGATTGGCGGCCCCCGTCAAATCTCCCGAGAAGTTTGAAAACTGGAAACCCGGATTCGACGACGACGTCACCTGCACCGGTGTTCCGCCTGCGTAATAGCCATCGCTCGATGCCGGATTGGCGGTCAACGTTCCGCCGCCAACAGGCGCAGCGGATCGCGTCAGCAGATATTGCGTGGTGAAGCTCGCAGTGTAGGTGGTGGCCGTGCTGCCCGCCGTTACCGTGTGCGCGATTGTTCCGCCGTCACTCCAATTCGACCATGCCGAACGCATACCGGCGCCGCCATTTTGCGGACTAGCAACCGCAATCGTATGATTGGTTCCTTGCGCCCAACTGAATGTTTGCGGCGCCGTAAGAGATTGCCCATCCACCGTGATGCTCAGGCCCGCAGGGCTGGTGGTAACGGTGGTTTGCGCGTTGAACGTGGCAGTCACCGAACGAGGCGCGCTCAGCACTACCGATTGCGGATTGGCCGATCCCGTCAAATCGCCGGAGAAGTTTGCAAACTGAAAGCCGGGATTCGCGGCCGCCGTCACTTGCACCGATGCCCCACTGGCGTAGTAGCCATCGCTCGAGGACGGATTGGCGGCCAGCGTCCCGCCGCCACTCGGCGCAGCGTTTTGCGTCAGCAAGTACTGCGTATTGAAATTGGCTGTATAGGTGGTAGCGGCCGACGCTGTCGTGATGCCATGCGAAATGGCTCCGGCGTCGCTCCAGTTCGACCAAACGTAGTGCGTTCCGGCCGGCCCATTCAGCGGACTGGCGGTGGCGATCGTGTGGTTTGAACCAACGACCCAGTTAAACGTTTGCGGCGCGGTGAGGGATTGCCCGTCCACTGTAATCGGCAGGCCGGATGGATTGGTGGCAACCGTCGTTTGCACGTTGAAGTTCGCCGTCACCGAGCGCGGTGCGGTCATCGAAACGGATTGCGGATTCGTCGAACCGGTGAGATCGCCCGAAAAGTTTGCAAACTGGAAGCCGGAACTGGCCGTCGCCGTCAGTTGCACCGATGTTCCGCTGTCATAGTAGCCGTCACTCGACGATGGGTTTGCCGCTAAGGCTCCGCCGGCGCCGGGCGAAGTGGACAGCGTCAGCAGATACTGCGTGCTGAAGGCAGCGGTGTAGGTGGCCGGTGAGGCGGCCGCGATGACCGTGTGCGATATCGCGCCGCTATCGCTCCAGCTCGACCACGCATAACGGGTGCCCGCGGGCCCATTCTGCGGCGTCGTTAGGTTAACGCTGTGACTCGATCCCGGCGTCCAGGTAAACGTGTGGGGCGCAACGAACGTCGTGCCGTCGACAACGACGCTCAGGCCCGGTGGACTGGTGGCCACGGTGGCCGCGATGTTAAAATTTCCCGTAACCGACCGCGTTGCGCTCATGACCACCGATTGCGGATTGGCGCCCCCGGTGAGATCGCCCGAGAAGCTCGCGAACTGGTATCCGGTATTGGCCGTGGCCGTGACCTGCACTGAGGCGCCGTTTGCGTAGTAGCTATCGGGCGACGTCGGATTGGCAGTCAGTATTCCGCTGCCCGCGGGAGATGCTGAAAACGCCAATAAGTACTGCGTCGTGAAATTCGCGGTGTAGGTGGCCGGCGTCGCCGAAGTAAGGATGCTGTGCGAAATTGCCAAGCCATCGCTCCAATTCGACCAGACATAATGTGTGCCGGGCGGGCCATTCTGCGGGCTAGCGGCCGCAACTGAGTGACTCGATCCTAGAGCCCAAAAGAACGTCTGCGGCGCGGTAAGATTTTGACCGTCAACGGTGATCGAAAGGCCGGACGGGTTGGTCGTCACGATGGTTTGCACGTTGAAGTTCGCGGTCACGGAGCGAGGCGCGTTCATCGCCAGCGATTGCGGATTCGTGGCGCCCGAGAGATCGCCCGAGAAATTCGAGAACTGATAATTCGGGTTGGCCGCCGCGGTTACTTGCACAGATGTTCCCGTCGGGTAATATCCGTCGCCGGAGGAGGGATTGGCAGTAAGTGTTCCGCCGCCGGCAGGCGACGCCCCCAGCGTCAACAAGTATTGCGAAGTAAAAAATGTAGCCGTGTATGTCGCCGAAAATGGACCGGTGATGGTATGCGAGACTGCGCCGCCGTCGCTCCAACTGGACCATGCGGAGCGAATACCGGCCGCGCTGTTTTGCGGCGATGTTACCCCAATCGTGTGAGTGGAGCTGGGGGTGAAATAAAAACTCTGTGGAGCCGTGTAGGTATTGTTGTCCACGGTGACGGTCAAGCCCGCGGGACTGGTTGTTACCGCTACGTTGTTCACGATGAAGTTCACAGTCGTGACGTGATCGTTAGTCACCATCAGGTTGTTTGTAGTCGCGCTGGCGGCTCCCGGGGCAGTCGCGCTGACAGAATATGTGCCGGCCGGAATGCCTATGGTCTGGTATCCGCCGCTCGCATCGGTGATTGCGCCGGCTGAAAAACCTGGAGTCGTCAGCGTGATCGTTGCGTTAGCCACCGGATGCATGCTCGAGTCCATCACCGCTCCGGAAATCGAACCCAGCCGCGCCATGGAAATATTCACGGCCACGCTTCCGTTCGCGGTTACGTTGTTGCATGCGGCCGTGGAGGCGACCCCATACATCAGCGAACCGCTTAAATTGAAACTTCCGGGAGACACCGTCAGTGAGTACGCGCCGGTTGAATCGGTAACGGCCGCGGCCTGGACCAACCCGCCGGATAACGCTTGCACCACCGCGCCTGGCAGTGGACCGCTGTTGCCGCTGACGATGCCATGGCACTCGCCAGCCGGTGCGCCCATGACAATCGTCACCGTGGTGTCCGCACCCGCAACCAGTGCCGCTTTCATCGTCACCATCGAAAAGTCCGCGGCAGTCGTCGTGATTGTGTACGTGATGCCCGCGGGCAAATTCGGTACTCGAAAGAGTCCGTCGGCAAATGCGCCTCCGTCTGTAGTAACCGACGTCTGGCCCACCACGGTAACAGTTGCGCTCGCCACTGGTATTCCGCTAACATTCACCACTTGCCCGACCAGGCTGCCCACGCTTGCGCTACGCAGATTGCCGACCGAAATCGCCCGGTAGGCATTCATTCTGCCGTAACCCATATTCTGTCCCCAGCCGCCCGTGTGTTCCACATCGTCGGCGGATTGCTGGATGCGCTGCACGACGGCCATGGATGCCAAATTCGGAGTGGCCATCTCGATCAACCCGGCCAAAGCCGCGACATGTGGGGTCGCCATGGAAGTCCCCGAAAGCACCCGGTAACCGGACCCTCCTCCTAACGCGGTGGTGTACGTCGTTGCCGTGGATAGGATGTTCACGCCGGGAGCGGCAATATCGAGGGAGGGCCCGAAGTTCGAGAAGCTTGCTTTCACATCGTTGGAGTCCGTGGCGCCAACGCCGGCCACATTGTTGGCTCCCGCCGGGAAAAACAAGGCGTTGGTGGTTCCATTCCCCGCGGCGGCGACCACCACCGCATTTCTCTGCCACGCGTGGTTGACTGCATCCTGGATTGCCTGCCCGTAGCCGGCCCCGCCGAGACTCATGGAGATGACGCTGGCGCCCGCATCGGCTGCCGCTGTGATGGCGCTTGCAACATCCGCGTCCGTGCCGTTGCCGGTGTGATCCAGCACCTTGTATTCGATGAGCTGCAGTGGATAGCCAAGCGACGCCACTCCCACCGCGTTATTGGTCGCCGCGGCCACCGTACCGGACACGTGTGTTCCATGGCCGAAGTCGTCCTGCCAACTACGATTGTTCGCGTCAAAGCAAGTTGGGTTAGCAATCGTACCTGGATCGGCCGCTACGAAAGCATGACTCAGCGAAAACACAAACTGCCCGCCCTGAGCTGCGTCGGTTGAACTGCCGCCCGTATTGATGAAATCGGGCTGCGTGCAATCGGCGCCCGTATCGATCACCGCCACCTTGATGCGTCCTGTGCTGGCAGTGCCGGACGTGAGATACAAGTTGGGCAGCAATTGCCAGGCTTGCTGCGCCTGGATAGTCGTCAATGCCCACTGGCCTTGCGACGTAAACACCGAGGGCGGGATCAGCGGATCGTTGGGCGGCTGAACCGTGGTGTGCCGGATGCGATTCGGCTCGACGTATTCGACGTCCGGATGTTGGCTGAGCTGGGTCGAAAACCCCGCGTCCGTGCCGGGTGGCAATTGCACCAGGTAGACATCCGGCAGACCGGTTCCCACGGGTATCGCCTGACTGCCTGGAACCAGGCTGGACGCGATAGATAAGGTTGACGTCCCCGCCTTATAGCGCACCAGTAACTGATTGGGAACCACCGGTTGCCCCGGCAACGCTGGAAATTCCTTGCCCGCCCACAAAGTGGAAGCCATGGAAAGGCCGGCCAGCAAGGCACACGAGTGCTTCCAAAGTCTGTGCATCGGAAAAAGCCACAGGAGTCGCTTATCTTTGATTCTAAACTATGCGCTTGAAGTGGCCTTGTAGGGATTTAGCTGGCAAGGGCTGGGAGGAATTGCTTAGAAAAAACTTCACCCCTTACAACCGCGATAGCAGCATCGCCAACAAGGCGGTGCGATCCGCGATTCTCTCGACCAGAATGCTCTCGTTGACGGCGTGCGCGCCTTCGCCAACTCCGCCCAAACCGTCGAGCGTCGGAATGCCGATCGCCGCCGTAAAATTTCCATCCGAACCGCCGCCGGTGGAAGACTCCTCCAGATCGACGCCCAGCTCCTTGGCCCAGCCCCGCGCCGTTTGAAATAGCTTTCGAATTCCGGCCGTGCGCTCCATGGGCGGACGGTTCACGCCACCCTCAACCTGAATGGTGCAGCGTTTATCGAACGGGCGCAATGCATGAAATTTCTTATCGAGCCCGGGAGCGTCTTGCATGCGGGCGACGCGAATGTCTACCTCGGCGCGCGCTTCAGCCGCGACCACGTTGGTGCGCGTGCCACCCGCAATTACGCCTGGGTTCACCGTAATGCCCCGATCGAGCCGCGTGAAACCGGCGATGCGCTCGATTTGACGAGCCAGCTCAACGACGGCGCTCGCGCCGTTTTGAAAATCGACACCGGCGTGCGACGCCCGCCCCTTGACGGTAACGGTGTAGTCGCCGACGCCCTTGCGCGCAGTCTTAATTTTTCCAGTCAGCCCGGTCCCAGGTTCCAACACCAGGACGGCCGCGCTGCTTCGCGCTGCTTCTTCGGTAAGCGGACGCGACGTTTCGCTGCCGACTTCTTCGTCGGAATTCACCTGCAGCACCACGCGCCGCGCCACCGGAACATCCAACTCCCGAAGCATACGCACGGCGAATAGTAAAAACACGATTCCCGATTTCATGTCAAGCACGCCGGGTCCCCACAGCCTTCCGTCCTCTTGTCGAAACGGCATTCGCGCGAGTGTTCCCAGCGGCCAAACTGTATCGGAATGCGCCAGGGCGAGAATGCGTCCGTCGCGCGGCTTCCGGGGTCCTGGCAAATTGAATTCGCAACGCATGTGCCGGCCGAAGCGCCCGCCGGGAAATGTTCGCACCTTCGCGCCGTCCCCTAGCTTGCTGGCCAACAGGTCCACGAAGCGATTGATGGCCTTCGGATCGTCGCTAGGGGATTCGCATTCCACCAATTCGCGAATCAACGCGATGATGGCGGATTGTTTCGACTGTGCGTAAGCCAAAAATGGATGCATCGCCTGTTATAATAGCCAGTTCGCATGCCCCTTCTGGACATTCAGGCCATTCGCGATATTCTGCCGCATCGTTATCCCATGCTGCTGGTGGACGCAATCGTTGAGCTGGAAGAGGAACGCATCGTCGGCATCAAGAACGTAACGATCAATGAGCCCTTCTTCGCAGGCCATTTTCCGGATTTCCCGGTGATGCCCGGCGTGCTCATCGTCGAAGCCATGGCGCAGGTGGCGGGCGTCCTGGTGCTGAAGAGCATTCCGGATCGTAAGAACAAACTGGTGCTGCTGGCCTCCGTGGAAGAGGCCAAATTTCGAAGGCCGGTTCTGCCGGGCCATCAACTCCGCATCGAGATGAAAGTGACCAAGCGCAAGGCCAGCGTTGCTAAGATGCATGGCCAAGCCACGGTGGATGGCGTAGTGGTGGCCGAGGCCACGCTGATGTGCAAACTGGCCGACCGTGCGCCGCAGGCCGCCGAAACGATTGCCGAAACTCCAGTTCCCGTCGCGCCCGTCCCCTAAAGCCAGCGCATGGCGATTCACCCGGCTGCCATCGTCGATTCCGAAGCCCGCATCGCGGACAGCGCTGAAATTGGACCTTACTGCATCATCGGAGCGGACGTCGAAATCGGCGCGCGCACCCGATTGATGGCCAACGTCTATGTGGAAGGCGCCGCCACTATCGGCGAAGACAATCTGTTCTTTCCGTACACGACCATCGGCGTCGCGTCGCAGGACTTGAAGTATCGGGGTGAGCGTTCCGAGACGCGCATAGGAAACCGGAACACGATTCGGGAATTCATCACGGTTCACCGGGGCACGGAGGGCGGCGGGCTGGTTACCAGAATCGGCGACGACAATCTGCTGATGGCCTACACCCATGTTGCGCACGATGTGCGGATCGGAAATCACGCCATACTCTCAAACGGCGTGACGTTCGGCGGGCACGTGGTGGTTGGCGATTGGGCGGTAATCGGCGCGTTCAGCGGCGTACATCAATTTTGCCGCGTGGGGCGGCATGCGATGATCGGCGGATACAGCGTCGTCACGCAGGATGTGCTGCCGTTTTCGATGACCGTCAGCCCGCGCGACGTGAAGATCTTTGGCGCGAACAAAACCGGATTGGAGCGCAGAGGTTTTAGCGCGGATTCAATCGATACGCTGCACAAGGCCTTTCGGCTGCTGACGAAGTCGGCGCTGAATACGGCTCAGGCAGTGGAACGCATTCGGGCCGAATTGCAACCGGGTCCGGAGGTCGAAGAGTTGCTCGCTTTTATCGATTCCTCCGAGCGCGGGTTCGTGAAATGAGCCGGTACGGCATGATCGCCGGCAATGGACGTTTCCCTTTGCTGGCACTCGAAACCGCGCGCCGGTTGGGCGACGAAGTGGTCGCCATCGGGATTAAGGAAGAGGCGTCGCCCGAGATCGAGAAGCTTGCGGCGCGCTGTTACTGGATCTCACTCGGCCAATTAAGCCGCCTCATCGAAATTCTCAAAGAAGAAAAACTCGCCGACGTCATGATGGCCGGACAAGTGAAACACGTCAGCATCTTCTCCGCCATCCAGCCGGATTTGCGGCTGTTCAAACTGCTCGCGGCCCTGAAAGGGAAGAACACCGATGCGTTGATCGGAGCCGTCGCGAAGGTGCTGGCGGACGAAGGCATCCGCTTGGCGGATTCCACGCTCCTGCTGAAGCCCTTGTTGGCGGGAACCGGCGTTCTCACCAAGCGCAAACCTTCGGATGACGAGGAAAAGGACATCGATTTCGGCCGGCGAATCGCGAATGCGCTGGCCGGTCACGACGTAGGCCAAAGCGTGGCCATTTGCGATCGCGCCTGCGTGGCGGTGGAAGCGATGGAAGGCACGGACGCGATGCTCCGGCGAGCAGCCTCGCTGGTGAACGGCAAGCCGTTGCGCCTGGTGAAAGTTTCGAGGCGGCGTGGACATCTTCTGTTCGATGTCCCGGTGGCCGGCTCAAAAACAATCGAAGTGATGCGTGAAACTGGCGCGACCGCGCTGGCAGTGGACGCCGGCCGCACACTGCTGCTGGATCGTGATGAGATGCTGAAGGCAGCGAATGAGAGCGGCATGACAATAGTAGGCCACGAATGCGAAGTTTTGTAGGACAGGCCTCCTGGCCTGTGTCTGGAGTTGTGACATTCTTATGTGGGGCAGGATGGCATCCTGCGGCGGATTGGTAATCCGCCTGGTGTTGGATCCGGAATTACTTACAGGCCGATTGCCAATCGGCCGCAGGTTACCAACCTGCCACACGATTACTGTGTGCCAGGTTGAACAAAATTACAAAATAGTCGCGGCGCGTAGAATGCCCACAACTCAAAAAGGACTGTAAATTTTGACTAAGATTCGAGTCGCGGTAATTGGCGCCGGGTCATTCGGCCGGCACCATTTACGGATTCTCCACGCATCCCCGAACGCCGAGTTGGCCGGGGTCGTGGACCTGGACCAAAAACGCTCCGCCGCTGCCGCCGAAGAGTTCGACTGCCCCGCCTACCAATCCCTGGCCGGCCTCTCCGGAAAAGTCGACGCGGCCGTAATTGCCGTCCCCACCTCAGCCCACGCAGACACCGGATGCGCGCTTCTGGAAGCCGGCCTCGACGTCCTGGTGGAAAAGCCGATCGCTGGCGACCTCGCATCCGCGCAGCGCCTGGTGGAAACGGCCGCGCGCCACGGACGCATTCTGCAAGTTGGACACCTGGAGCGCTTCAATCCGGCAATCGTAGCGTTGAAGAAAATGGTCCGGCTGCCGCTCTTTTTCGAAGTTCACCGCCTAAGCCTGTTTAGCGCGCGTAGCCTGGATGTGGAGGTGGTGCTGGTCCTGATGATCCACGATCTGGATATTGTGCTCGACCTGGCCGGAACCATGCCGGAAGAAATTCGAGCCGCCGGGATTTCCATTCTCTCGGACCGCGTGGATATCGCCAACGTCCGCCTCGCCTTTCCCGGGGGCTGCGTCGCGAATCTGACAGCCAGCCGCGTCTCCACCGAACGGGTTCGCAAGCTCAGGCTGTTCCAGCCCCATCAGTACATTTCGCTCGATTATCAAAAGCAGGACGCCGTGGTCTTTACCGTGTCCGGAGACCAGCAGATCGGCTTCCAGCCATTGCCCGTGACCAAGGAAGAACCGTTGCGTCTCGAAGTGGAGGCTTTCCTCGAAGCAGTGGCGAACCGGACCCGCCCGGCCGTATCCGGCGAGGACGGTTTGCGGGCTCTGGATATCGCACTGGCCATTCTTGCTAAAATTGAAGAACACGCGAAAGTGGTCGCGCGGCAAATTCAATCGCTTCCATAGCAACTTCCGCGCCGCATTGGACGTCTCTTAGAAAACCCCATCATGAGGTCAGACGTAGATTCCGGGCCGAATCTTCTGCTGGACTGGAACGAAACCCCGGACCGCCCTCGCTGGGTCCGCGCCGGGTTCGGTTCAGTGGCAGTGCACCTGGTTCTGTTCGCCTTGGGATTTGCCATAGGCAGTTTGGAAAATCCCAAGCCTCGCGACCTCACGCGGATTGCTTCCAATCTTCGCAAGGTCACGCCCCTGTATGCCCCTCCTCCGAAAGAACTGACGCAGAAAGATCCGAATCGCGGCAAGGTCAGCCCGGAAGTGAATGTGGAGGGGTTATTGGAACATACTTCCAAGCCTGCCGCCCCGCCTCAGCCCCCCGTACGCTCTTTCAAGCTCCCGGTTATTCCCAAGGCCCTTCCCCAGCAGCCCGCGTCACCCCGTCTTGCGGAGCCTCCCAAAATCGACTCCGCGGTCAATGTGCTGCCGGCAATCACACCGCCGGCAGGCATACCAAACGCTCCGCCGCCCCAGATCCAGCCTGAGGAAAAGCCCAAGCTCGCATTCGAAGTGCCTGGGCAACGCGGTACAAGTTCAAATCCCACGCTGTCGAAAATGCCGCCTCCCAAGACGTCCGTCGAGGATGCGATTCGCAGTGTAGCCCGCGGTGGCGGCAACCAAGGCGGCGTCGTGGTGGAGGACCTGGACCCGCCTCCAAACATTCCTGGAACTTTCCAGCGGGGACCTTCGCTCCCCCGGGCCCACAGTAGTTTGGAGCTGATGAGCGATCCGCTCGGGGTGGATTTCAAGCCGTATCTGATCCGCATTCTGTCCTTGGTTCGGCAAAACTGGTTCGCCGTAATTCCGGAGAGCGCGCGGCTCGGAAACCGCGGAACGGTGCAGCTTCAGTTCGTGATCGACCGTAGCGGGCAGGTTCCAAAGTTGGTGATCGCCACTCCGTCGGGAAGCGATTCGCTGGATAAAGCAGCCGTGGCGGGAGTCAGCGCGACAGTGCCTTTTCCACCGCTGCCCCAAGAGTTCAAGGGGAAAGAGATTCGGTTGCAGTTCTCGTTCAAATACAATATTCGTTGAAGTCGGGCTTCCTTGAGATTCGGCTAGGTAATCAGCTTCCGGCGCAATTGAAACAAACCGACAAGTGTCAGTCCAATTAAGCAGAGGATTAGCGAGGGCGGAAGCGGTATTACTGGCGGAGGGGGTGTACCGTCGATCTGAAATTGAAGGTGGAAGAGACCCTCGTCCATCCAGCCAGAGTCAGGGTTGATGGAAGCCCACTGAAGGTTTTCTTGCGTCAGTATTGGGGGCGATCCGCCAAGATTCCAAATCATACGACCTTGTTGATTTGCCGCGGTCAGCACTAGCCAGTACGAATTCCCGCTGGTCAACGCGATCGGTCTGCTAATGGAGTTTGCGGTTACTACACCACCACCGGCAGGCGGAATCAGACCGAACCCGATCTGACGCCAGTTACTGGACTTTTCGACCTCACCGCGATCATCGGCCGCAAGAAAAACGTTGAAGGCTGAGTTCCCGCCTTCCGCGGCTACGCTGACCTTGGCATCCACCAGGTTGAAATCGCCATTCGGAATGAAGCGGGCGGCCCATATTGAAGGTAGGACGCCGAAGATGGAAAGGCCGATAACCTCCACGCCCGTATTGTTCGGCGTGGTCAGAGTGCTAAAGACAACAACCTGTCCGTGAGCACTCGCTATCGCCAGTAAACTGGCAATGGCAATCAATCCCATTTGTCGCGGAAATCCGTCAATAATCGTGAAAGTCCTGCTCATCGGGACGTCCTCCTCCTGACCATTAGACTATAATCGCCTTCATGTCCGCCGAGCCATTGATGCGGCCGCACTCCTCTGCTGCGCGTCAGAGCGCCTACACATACTTGTTCTTGCTGCTCGCGACCTTGGCCGCTTACGTCCAAGTCTTCCAGTTTGATTTCGTCAACTATGACGATCCGGATTACGTAACCGAAAACGTCCATGTGCGCGGCGCGTTCACTTCTGAAAGTGTGCGCTGGGCGTTCACCTCCGGTGATGATGCGAACTGGCTGCCGCTCACCCGGCTATCGCACATCCTCGACGCGCAACTTTTCGGATTGCGTGCCGGTTTCCACCACCTCACCAATGTCCTGCTGCACGTACTCAGCACACTACTTCTGTTCGCCACGTTGCGGCGAACAACCAAGACGCTATGGCCAAGTGCCTTGGTGGCCTTCCTGTTTGCTCTACATCCCCTGCATGTTGAATCGGTAGCGTGGATCGCCGAGCGAAAAGACGTACTCAGCGCATTTTTCTGGTTCGCGACGCTTTTGTCATATGTCCACTACGTCGAGAAGCCGGCGCCCGGACGCTATTGGCTTGTCCTGGCCGCCTTCGGCTTGGGCGCGATGTCAAAACCGATGATCGTTACGCTCCCATTTGTCCTCCTCTTGCTGGATGTATGGCCATTGCGCCGCAAGCCGTCAGCTCGGATTCTATTCGAAAAAGTCCCCCTGTTCGTAATGTCCGCCGCCTCTTCGCTGGTCACGTATTTCGTTCAACAGCGAGGCGGCGCCGTCATCCCGTTAGACGCGCTTCCCGTCGCCACTCGCGTTTCGAACGCCTTCGTTTCCTACATTGCTTACCTTGGACAGATGCTGTGGCCGGTGCGTCTGGCAGCGTTCTATCCTCTCGTGGACATCCCCGCGTGGCAGGTAGCGACTGCGGCAGTCGCCGTGCTCGGCGTCTCGTTTCTGGCCGTGCGTTTGCTCCGCTCACACCCGTATTTTGCCGTCGGATGGTTCTGGTATCTCGGAACATTGGTGCCGGTTATTGGTTTGGTCCAGGTGGGGACGCAGTCCAGGGCGGATCGATACACTTACATCCCGCTCGTTGGGATCTTTATCGCAATCGCCTGGGGCGCGGCCGAAATTTCACGGCGCTGGCCGAAGACCAAGCCGGTGCTCATAAGTATGTGCGCCCTGGCGTGCGTGGCTTGCTTCACTCTCACGCTGTTTCAGGTTCGAAACTGGAAAAACAGCCAGGCACTTTTTGAGCACGCGATTCGAGTAACATCCGGCAACTATGTCGCCTATAACGGTCTCGGACACGCTCTGAGACAGCAGGACCGTTTGCAGGATGCAGCTCCGAATTTCGAGCAGGCACTGAGTATCAGGCCGAACTACCCGGAGGCGCATATCAACCTGGGCGAGGTGCTGCTACTGCAGGGTCGTCCTGAGGATGCGATTCCTCATCTGCTGATTGCTCTTGGCATGAAGCCCGATTCCACGGAAGCGCGCGTGAATCTCGGCGCCGCGCTGAATAAGCTCGGACGGCACACGGAGTCAATCGCGCAATACCGCGAAGCGCTGCGGCTGCAACCGAACGACGCCGTGGCCCATAACGGATTAGGCGGCGCACTGGCCGATGTGGGCCAGACCAGCGAGGCGCTTCAAGAAATGATCGAGGCAATCCGGATCAAGCCCGGCTATGCCGATGCGCACAACGCTCTCGGAATCCTGCTCGGAACCCTGGGGCGCACCGATGAAGCCGTCGTTCAATTCACCGAAGCGGTGCGTCTGCAGCCCGCTGATAGCGAAGCACGCTACAATCTGGGAACCGCTTTCGGCGCTCAAGGGCGATTGACGGAGGCGATGGATCAATTCAATATCGCGCTGCGCCTGAACCCCAGTTACGCTAACGCGCGCCTGAATCTTGGAAAAGCGCTGGCGAACGCCGGGCGAATGGATGAAGCGATCGCGCAACTATCCGAGGCCGTTCGCTTGGATCCAAACCTTACTGAAGCGCGCGAAGCGCTAAAATACCTGCGAAAACAATGAAGCCTGTGTGGATCTTAGACCGATAGTGAATGAGGTGACAGCCACCTCTTTCACCGTGCCAAAATAAGCTTGTGCCGGAGACTCGCTGAATGCAATTGCGTGTGCTTGCTTTTGTGCTGGCTGGAGGCAAGGGAACCCGCCTCTATCCGCTGACGAAGGAGCGCGCGAAGCCTGCCGTTCCGTTCGGAGGCCGCTATCGGATCGTCGATTTCGTCCTCAGCAACCTGGTCAATTCAGGCATCTATTCCATTTACGTTCTGGTTCAATTCAAGAGCCAGTCTTTGCTCCAGCACCTGCGCGAGGGTTGGGAGGCCTCCAGCCTCTTGCGGAACCACTTCATCATTCCGGTTCCCGCCCAAATGCGCTCACCCGGCGAAGACTGGTATCGCGGAACCGCGGACGCCATCTATCAAAACATCAATCTCATCGAGCAGGCCGAGCCGCACGTCGTGGCCATCTTCGGCGCCGACCACATCTATCGCATGAACATCCGCGAGATGGTGGAATTTCACGTCGAGCGCGGCGCCCAGGTAACCGTCTCCGCCATTCCCGTCGAAAAAGAACAGGCCGCTGAATTCGGCGTCGTCGAAACCAAGGAAGATGGGCTGATCTCGGGCTTTCATGAAAAAAATGCGGACGCGCCAACCATGCCGGGCGATCCCAATCGTGTCTACGCATCCATGGGCAACTACATCTTCACCACCAAAGTCTTGTTGGATGAGTTGCGCGCCGATGGAGAGAAGGAGCACAGTTCGCACGACTTTGGCCGCGACATTCTGCCGGGCTTAATCGGACGAGCGGATATGTTCGCCTACGATTTCCAGACCAATCGCATCCCCGGCGATCCCGCCGGCGCTCCGGTCTATTGGCGCGATGCCGGAACGCTGGACGCTTATTTCGATGCCAACATGGACTTGCGCTCCGTGTCCCCGGAGCTCAACCTTTACAACCGCCAGTGGCCCTTGCGAACATCCGGCTACTCCGACGCGCCGGCCAAATTCATTTTTGACGTCGACGGCCGGCGCGGAGAAGCGCTCGATTCCATCGTCGCCGGCGGCAGCATTTTGTCTGGCGGCCTGGTGCGCGGTTCCGTGATTGGCCGGGGCGTGCGCATCCATTCCCATGCCTACGTGGAGGACTCCATCATTTTCGACAACTGCGACATCGGTAGGCGGGCCATGGTGCGCCGCGCGATTCTTGACAAGAACGTCCGCGTGCCGCCGGACACGGTTATCGGTTACGATCTGGAGCGCGACCGCCACCTTTATCACGTCACCGATAGCGGCATCGTGGTCGTCGAAGGGCACCGTTCGCCGGTCGATATCGCAAGTATGAATTTGTAGCCGCGTTTACTCCGGGAACAATTCCTTCAGAAATGCTTTATCTTCCAGGATCGCTTTATTAGCCGGACGGGCGGCTGCGGCATCGAACTGCTTACGGAAATTCTTGTCCAGTCTCTGTGCCGAGCGGAATGCTGTCAGCGCAGCCTTCTTGTCGCCTACTGCATAGTTGATCATCCCCAGGCTGAGATGCGCGTCGCTTCTATCGGGAAAATAGTGCGCCGCCCGCGCAGCGGCATCGCGCGCGTCCTGTGTCTTTCCGGATCTCAGCAGCTTGAACGTTTTGTCCTGGTACAAATATCCAAGATTCATGTCGAGCAGCCGCCGCAGCTCTGGAAACGGCTGCGGATTGTCGTCCACATTGATGTAGATATAGCGATCGTTATTGATATTCCGGCCGCCTTGCTTCCGCACCACCAGCATGGAGGCGGATTGCTTACCGCGCGCATCGCCGCCTGCCGCATCGCCCGCTTTGAGCGCTGCAAACAGCCGTTCGGCCAGTTCTCCCTGCGTCTCTTCGAAGGCGCGGCCCATCGATTCCACTACCTGCGGACCCACCAGAATATTCCCCTG
Source organism: uncultured Bryobacteraceae bacterium (assembly GCA_955652915.1). Lineage (GTDB taxonomy): Bacteria > Acidobacteriota > Terriglobia > Bryobacterales > Bryobacteraceae > Palsa-89. The sequence goes on along the minus strand of CATPCJ010000218.1, from coordinate 2,536 downwards.
CGCCGACCATGTTTTCCCCTGCCGGTCGCCGGCCCAGCTAGGAGCGTTCGGACCAGTGTAAGTGGCGATGCGGCCCTGGCCATCGACGATCGCCACCTGCCGGCCGTCCTTACCTTCGAACTTGTCCTCCGCCAGCAGTTGATCGAGCGCTTCTTTGGCGGCGCGGCCCTGCCGCAGCAACTCGAGCGCTCGCGGACCGTAGCCCACATTCACGTTCGCCTGTGTAGCGACGGCGCCCACGCCCGCTTCCGCCCAAGGCACCACGGAGCCAACCGAAAAATATCTCGAAGCAACCGTGACGCCCCAGTCCCCGTTCACCGGATCGTAAGCCACGATAGAAAAAGTTGCGACCTGCCCCGCGGCCGTAGCGGCAACCAACAAAAGCAACAAGAGTATACGTGTCATAAACGGACCTTCCCCATCCTACAAGATGACGTGGCGCGGAGACTCGTCTCTGCGGCCTCGAGACTCGTCTCGAGGCTCTTTTCCGGCGAAACGAATCAGCGAACGCGAGTAGGATTCCAACCGTCATCGTCCGCCAGAAATCTCCTCACCCCCAGCCTCCCCGCCTCGGCCGCGGTCAGTTGCCTGGAATGCGAATCGCGCGCCCCAGGATTCGCTCCGGGGCCAGACGAGTTGTATTCAGAATAAGAGACCGTAGGCAGCGACGGTATTTCGTTGTGTACCCATTCCATCCATCCAGCCGGCACAATTTGCGGGCCCATGTACGTGTTCAGGAATGCGACTGATCCGTGCGATCGCCAAGGCCGGCCCAAGTACACTCGTTCGGCGCCAGGCTCGGCGGTCAAACGGCAGCGATCGAAAACGTATCCGCTGCGTTCTCCTTCGTAGCGCTTGCTCTGCGCCGTGATATACACCGTGGAGTGCGCCAGGCTGTGAATCTCGCATCGATCGAAGAACGCCAGAGCATCGCCGAAAATGAAATCGACGTTGCCCTCGATATAGCAATCCGTGAAATACTGTCGCGCCGGCCGGCACGGACCCTGCTCGGAATCGCAACCCTTGCCGTCCGCGTAAAGCGTGTCCTGATAGCCGAGAAAACGGACATGCCGGAAGACGGCACGATCGCCAGTAACGCGTAAGGCCACAGCCTGTGACCCTTCGCGAGTGAGAGGTTTGTTCCGGCTGAAGGTATTCTCGAACGTAAGATTCTCAGCATAGAAATCGTCGCCGGTAATCCTGGTGCTCGCCGATTTCCCAGTTCCTCCCGCCGTTCCAGAACTCAAATCGTAGCTAAGCACCACCTGTGTTGGATCGGAGCCAGTGCCGCGCAACTGAACATGATTCTTGTTGATGACAATCAGCTCGCGGTAGATCCCCGGCCGTATACGTATCACGACGCCATCGACAGGCGCCGCATCCACCGCGGCCTGGATCGATTTGAAGTCGCCAGTACCATCCGCTGCAACGGTCACTTTGGCAACCCGCGCGCCGGTGCACGTGCAAACCAACAGAAACAAGATCGGCAGTCTCAACGTGCGCATTCTCCATCGTAAGCGCTTGACGGGTAGTCGGCCAAATCCGCATAGATGCCGATGTTGAAATTCATGCTTCGCGGTTGAACCTCGGGCGATTCCCCTTGTCCAGCGTGAATTCCTTGATGGTTTTCGCCACAATCTGGCCGAAGCCGCCAGCATCTCGGCGAGTCTGGAAGTGGTAGACTTTACGTGCATTCAGGAGGTCCATGGACGACGTTGAACCCTTCGTAGAGCATGCCCGCAGAGCCTAAGAAGCCCAGGATAAGGAGCGTTGGCAAGAGGCGATCACCGAATGGGGACGCATGCGTATGCTCGACGGGTTCGATTAACATCGCGGTGATAGCGTATTACCAACTTGCTCAGTCTCTCTTGAACGCCCGAGGTTTAAGAGACCTTGCAAACCTGAACGGCCTTACTCCTGAAGATCTTCTCTGGCTCCAACGTTTCTCCTTTTGTTTATGCACGTCTCAAGAGTCCGGAATTTAGCCAAGAAGCATGCTATAGACGTGGCCCCAGAAGCAGAGAGCGCCGTGAGTAGTGCCGAGAACCAAGGGCATTCAACCGCGATAGCGGTCACCATGCTTGCGATGCTTGGCTGCTCCTTGGCCAGACTGTGTGCCCGAGACGGTTGGATAAACACTCAGCCCATGCCTCTCAACAAATAGATTCTCTGTCGTCGATTGACTCCGAGAGTCTCATTTTCCGCTCGCTACAAGACTAACTACTTTGTCCCGAGCCAGGCCTCCGCTTTGTGTATTGCCTCCGCTGATCCTTAGCGTGCCCAACATATTGCCGGCGGTAGTAATCGACATATACCTCTTTCGAATCGGCATCCCAATGCACTTCGCAGGACTTTCCATCGTTCGACTTGATTGATTCCAGCTTCATATTTGGACCAGGTGGGTATTCACTTGACTCAGGTAGCCCCAATATGTAGTATGGCGGGATATGGAGGAGTATCCGCGAAATTTGAGCCAGTTCGAGGCCTGGTTTGACACCGAACAGGCCTGCCGGGACTACCTGTTCCGGCTGCGATG
>CATPCJ010000217.1 GCA_955652915.1 uncultured Bryobacteraceae bacterium | reverse complement strand
TTCCAAGACCACCTCCACGGGCGTCTTCTTCTTCCACGGTTTGCGCTCCGGCTGGGCCGGGTTCGCTTTCGGAGCCGACTGTTTCGGATCCGTTGTCTTGGGTATTGGCATGTTCTGCCTCCTTTGTCTGTTGCTGTCGTTGCTGGTTGACCCAAGCTTCAAGTTTCCGGATGGCTTCACGCTTCACCGGCAGCTCGATGTGGGTATAGGTCGCGTGAACTTTCGAGCCTGCGGAGTGTCCCATGAGCGCCATGCGAACTTCTTGCAGGACTCCGGCCTCCATCAGGCGCGTATTGAAGGTGTGGCGAAGATCGTGAAAGCGGACGTGGCGAATCCCGGCGTTCTTAAGGGCAGTCTTCCACGCGCGCTTCACGATGCGGACAGGGCGGCCTTTGTACTCAAATACCAAGCCCTCTGGCTTGCGGTGCTGAAGCAAATGCTCCAGCAGGCGCTCGGTCAACGGAATTTCCCTGGACTCGCCTTCGGGAGTTTTCGAGCGCGTGACGAAGAGCAGCTTGCGCGGGAAGTCAATGTCCTCCCAGAGCTGGCTGGTGATTTCGCCGCGCCGCATCCCCGTGTCTAGTGCGGCCATGGTCATAGCGCGCAGATGATCTGCGGCCGCAGGCAGGAGCAACTGCTCCTCTGCAACGCTGAGCACCTGACGCCGTGTGCGCCGCTCGCGGGCCATTTTCAACCGTGCCAGCGGATTTGCTTGCACGAGCTGCTCATCCACGGCCCAGTAGAGAATGTGCCGGAGCACGCTCAAGTCCCGGTTGATGGTCGCATCCTTAATGGATGGATTCCGCGTTTTCCGAGCCCGCCGGAAGTCATCTGCGAATGACTTGGTCAACCACAGTACCGGCGTTTCCGAAAAGTACGGCAACAGGAACTTGAGGTGATATATATGATGCGGGCGGACAGAGCCGCTGGCGATGAACCTTGCGGCCAGCTCGCCGAAGGCCATGTTGGGATCGGCCTCGACGATTTGAAATCGCCGATTGTTGATTTCCTCTTTGAGCTTGGCTTCGATGGTTACAGCCTGCCTGCGGTTGGAAGCTCCAGTCGAAGTTTGGTGGCGGACGCCGTCTTTGTAGAAGTACGACCACCACACGTCACCGCGCTTAAACAGGCTCACTTTGTCTTTTTTCCTCCTTGCTGTTGGCTTTCTATCCAGCGAATGACTTGGCCTTGATAGAAGGTCAGTCTGCCGCTGGCCTTGAACCGGAAGTGCGGCAGCCCTCGGGGAATGAGGGTCTGCCTTACGGTCCAAGGCGAGCAGCCGATCAAGCGGGCAACTTCGGCGATGGTAAGCGGCGTTCCGAGCGCCGAGCCGAACGGGGCGAAGTCGGTGCCCGGAGGCAACGAAAGTGGCCCTGGTTCGCGCACAAATGCCCCAGGTTGGGGCGGGCAATGGGGCGGGCAGTGCTGCCCGCCCCGAAGGGCCAAAAACCCGCGTAAACGCGGGGACTTGCGCGCCGGGAGCACCCAGGCCTTCGGTTCGGAAGCGGAGCTTTTTTTGATTCTTGAATTCGGTACTTTAATGGCCATGTTGGTCGTCCTTGCGGGATCGATGAAATAGTTTGGAGATGAATCGCCTGAGGAAGTGGGGCAAGTGCAGGTACAGGTACCAGAGGAAAGCCAACAGCAGGCCAACAAGCATGAACTGAAACAGGAGCTGCTGGCTGGTCAGCAGCACGTTGACGAAGCCAATAGCGAACAAGATGGTGACCATAAACAGGAGCAGGCCGGGCAGAATGGATAGCAACGTGACGATAGGAGCGAGCCACAGCGGAACGCGCGGATGCGGAGTCGAGAGTTCCCGGGAGCCGCACTGGCTGCAGATCTCTGCATTGCGGGGATTGGGATGGCGATGCGGGCAGAGCTTGAAATCGTAGGACCGTCCGCAGAAATTGCAGAACATCGGTTCGCCGGAAGTGATTCGATGACATTGGTTGCAATAGCGCATGGAGCCTCACAGAAGCGAGTGGCGCTGTTCACCGGTGGGCCGCAGCCAGATCGGTGACCAGAACCCCTCGCGGTTAATTGTCAAGAAAGTCGCAAACCAGAAAACCTTGTCGGTAGACTTGGCGACGGCTGCGCGGATGTTGGCAAGCCGCTTGTCAGAACTGGCAACGACCAGTACCCTGAACTGCGGCTGGCGGAAACGTTGCTGGAATTCACCGGAGACGGCAAGCTGGACGTAGTAAGCGGTCTTCTTCAGCCACTCACTCAGCGCCTCAGTGCCCAGATCCACTTCGAGAAACATCGCGCGTATTGTGTGCTCTGTCTGCAGTTCGAAGTAACCATCCGGCGTCAGCTTGACGGCCTCAGAGATCGACTGGCGGAAATTGATCCAGCGGAGCATATGGATCTCAGAACGAACAATGGGGCGGTATTTGAGCGCGAGGTAAATTTCATTGATTCCCATCTGGTGTTCCACGAAGGCATCGCTGACAACGAGACGGCCAGAGGCGCGATGGATGCCGCCGAGCTTTGCGTTGACCAGTTCAGTCCCCTTGGGCGATAGCGTGTAAATGGCTTTGCGTCCCGCACCGATACTGCCCACAAAGAACCGCCGCAAGAATCCGGCACGGGTGAGCTCGAGTAAGCGAGTGTTGACCTGTGTGGTAGAACCGAAACCGGCTACGAGCTTGGTCATCTCGCGATCGATAATGCGCATCACGCCGAGTTCTGAAAGCAGGTGGCGGTCGCGATCCTGGAGAATGACTCCTCTGCGTCTATTCCCAGTCATTGAGGACCTCCTCGGCTCTGCGGTTGGCCTGCTGATGCCGCTCGCGGATTTCGACCTCAATATCGGTTCGCCGCCGCGCCCAGCGTGCCCGGCAGCGATTGTAGAGATCGGTGTAGTCTGAATCCGACTCGGCAACATTAGGTACCAGAACTTCCACGGGACGGCGCGAACCGCTTTTCACAACCATGTGCCGTTTGGGCAGGTTCTTCAGGATTTCGGCCAAGCGTTTTCCACCGTCCAGAGCCGAGGCCATTTTGTCGGCGTCGATGCTGGAGAGCTGAAAAAAGATATGCGTGCCGACGGCCATGATCGCGGCGCGCATTTGCGCCGGGTACTGTTCCAAAAATTGATTCGCGGAGACGACGGAAATTCCGAATTTGCGGGCTTCAGACAAAAGCGTGTCGAGTCCCGCATCGTAGGCAACCAGGTTTTGAATCTCGTCGCAGTAGAGAGTGAAAAGCTGTCGGCGTCTGCGGGTGAACAGCGCGTTCTTGAGTTTGGTCAGCAGTAAGCTGCCGAGCGTCGAGGCCTGTTCGCCGAGCCGACCCTTATCGAGATTCAGGATCACCCACCGGCCCCGGTCCATGGCGTCGAGCAGCGAGAATGTCGAGCGCTGCTGGCCGAGGATGTGGCGGAACCGCAGGTCGGTGGTAAACCCCGACACCTTATTAAGGATGGCGTCGCGGTAGACACCCTGCATGGCTTCACTGCGGACGTCGAAGCGCGTACGAAAGTAATTGGAGACTTCGGTGTTCTGCACGCGATGCAGGCACGCGGCCCGAAAATTGGCATTGGTGAGGAGATACGAAATCTCAAGCAGCGTCAGGTTGTTGTCGGCCAGTACATGCAG
>CATPCJ010000216.1 GCA_955652915.1 uncultured Bryobacteraceae bacterium | reverse complement strand
TCTTTCTTAGACGAATCTCCAGCCCAGACGCTAGGCTACTTGCCTAAATCCGTTAATCTATTTCCGACAGGCTCGGAGCCTGTCACCTCTTTCACCGCCCATCCTACTTAAGAAAACCGCTCGTCCGCCCGGCATTGGCACTCAATTCATCGTTCCGCGGATCGTCCAGCGCCAGAATCCGCCGCAACTCGGGGCTCAGCCGCTGCTGAACTTCCGTGCGCAGCAACCGCTTCTGATATTGCTGCTGGGGCTTATCGGATCGCGCATAGAACCCGTGCATTGCACAGCGCGGCTTATCGCTTCGGTTGGCCGTACCGCCATGCCACATGTGAGCGTTCATCACCACCACCGTCCCGGCCTTGCCCGTCAGCAGGATTTCCTGGGGGTGCGGCGCCATCGGATCGGGAAGCGCATCCTGTGGAAGCCGACCCCATTTGTGCGAGCCCGGAATCATCCGAATGGCTCCGTTTTCGGTGGTAAAGTCGTCCAGCATCCAGACCGTATTCGCTACCCAATATCCTTTTTCGTCGGGCAAAGCCCCCATGTCGGCGTGCAAGGGCTGGACCCAGGTAGAGTGCGGATTCGCGGAACGAACGTTCAGACTGCTCAATTTGAATTGGGGACCAAGAACATAACCGACGCGCTCCAGAATCTCGGGAACTGCGATAACTTGCTCAAAAACATCACCCTTATCCACCAGATTGGCGAGCCGCTGGGTTTGTTCTTCCTGTTTGAATTCGGCGCCGGCGCGTTCCCCTTCCACCCGAAATAACTCATCGACGCGCTCCCGAATCGCCCGAAGCAAGCGCTCGCCGACGAAGTTTTCGAGCACCAGGTAGCCGTCGCGGTCCAGTCGGTCTCGGTCCTCTTGGGTCACCGTCATTTATTGTACGACTAGCTTAGCTACAGTAGCTGCTAGAATGGGAATTCCCGCGGGATTCCAAAGAGGTCTATTCATGAACCGTTGCATTCTTGCGATTACCCTTACTGCATTTTGCATCCCGTCCTTTGCGCAAGAGCGAGAGAAGGATGACCATCAAAAGGAACGCGACGAGTGGTTTTACAGCCAGCGTTCCTATCCTGGTACCCAGATTCCAACCGGAGCGCGGCTGAACGCGATTGCGGAAATAAAGCGCATCGATCGGGCCGTTCGCGCGAGCCATCGACAGCCGCTGGCGACAGCCGCGATCGACGGTGGGCTGTCCGGCACCCTGGATGCCGCTACCTGGACGTCAATCGGCCCGAAACCAACGGATTTCGGCTCCACTTATGTAACCGCCGGACGCGTGAACGCAATCGCTATCGACCCGCGGGACAACAACATCGTGTATATAGGCGCGGCCGAGGGCGGCGTCTGGAAAACCACGGACGGCGGAGCCAACTGGAAGCCGCTAACTGACAATGAGGCTTCGTTGGCGAGTGGGGCAATCGCGATCGATCCAACCAATCCGGACACGGTTTATGTCGGTACCGGTGAAGAGAACTTTGCCATTGACAGCTATTACGGGGCCGGAATTCTAAAATCCACGGACGGTGGCGCAAGCTGGACGAATATCGTTGGTCCCTGGGTACGGACGACGATTGGCGCGCTCGCCATCAGTCCGGCGGACAGCCAAATTCTACTGGCTTCCAGCAGGATAGGCATCTATCGATCTACCGATGGCGCCGCCACCTGGACCCAGGTAATGCCCGGAATAGGCACCAGTGTACTGTTCGACCCCACCAATGGAAACATCGCTTATGCCGCTATTGGAAACGTCAACGGAAGCGCTTTGAACGGCGTATTCCGTTCCACCGACGGTGGACAGACCTGGCAGCCGATCGCCGGCTCCGGAACCGGCGCATTGCCAACCTCGAACGTGGGCCGCATTGAAATCGCAATCGCCCCATCCACCCCGACAACTTTATATGTGGGTATTTCGAATTCCTCCCAGTCGAGTTTTGGCAGCCTACTTGGTATCTACAAAACCACCGACAGCGGCAATACCTGGAACAATCTGAACGCGCCGAATATTTGCGCCAACGTGGGCCAGTGCTGGTATGACATGACTATTCGCGTGAACCCCAAGAATCCGGACATTGTTTTTGCTTTCGGTTCGCTGACTTTGGCCAGAAGCCTGAACGGTGGCGGCACCTGGACCTCGTTAAACCAGACCGGTCCGAACGGCGTCGTGATCCACGTTGACGAGCATTACCTGGCCTTCACCAATGATGGGACCAAACTGTATGTCGCCAACGATGGCGGCGTGTACAGCACCACCAACATTACCGATGCGCGGCCGAATTGGACCGAGCTGAACGACACGCTTTCGATTACGCAGTTTTATCCCGGCCTCTCCATCCATCCCTCCAACTCGAACATCTCCTACGGGGGCGCGCAAGACAACGGAACGCAACAATTCGGCGGCACCGCAAGTTGGAATAATGTCACCTGCGGCGATGGAGGTTTTACGGCCATCGATACCGCCATCCCCACCATTGCGTATGCAGCTTGTCAGGACATCGCCATTCGAAGGACCACCAGCACCGGCGCCAATTGGGTCGGGTCGGTGTACGGAATCGACCAGAAAGACAGTACGCAGTTCATCTCCCCCCTGGTCATCGATCCGTCGAATTCGCAGATTATTTATTTCGGAACCTATCGCCTCTGGCAGAGCGGGGACGGCGCAGGAAAATGGTTGCCGGCTTCGCCGGATCTTTCCGGTGGCCGGTCCACCATCAAGGCCATCGCGCCCGCACCCGGCGATCCCAACACCGTATACACGGGCTTCGCGAACGGCAAAGTCTTCATGACCGGTAATGCCCTGAAAGGGGGGAACTCCTCCTGGGTGGATCGCAGTACCGGTCTACCGGGACGATCGGTCACGCAAATTACCGTCGACCCCATCGACCCGGCCACGGCCTATGTTACATTCTCCGGCTTTGCGTTGGGCGTGGGCGTGACGGGGCACGTATTCAAGACCACGAATGGCGGACAAAACTGGAATGACATCAGCGGTAGCCTCGCGGATATTCCGGTGGACTGCCTGCAAATCGATCCCGATATTCCCGACACTCTTTACCTCGGCACCGACGCCGGCGTCATGGTTACTACCGATGGCGGGGCAACTTGGTCTACTCTCGGAAACGGTCTGCCGCGCGTAGTCGTTACCGCGCTGGTCCTGCACCGCAAGTCGCGCATTTTGCGAGCCGCGACGCACGGACGCAGCATGTGGGATATTCTGGTTCCGCTGGCTTCCACGTCACGGCAGCCCTCCATCACGTCCGTGGCGCCGGGCAGCGTCAACGCCGGCATTACCGATTTCACTCTCACCGTGACCGGCGCGAATTTCGCGGCCGGAACCAAGCTGCGCTTCAACGGGCAAACTCGTCCCACGAATATCGTAGACAGCACCCACCTCACCGCCCAAATCGCCGCCGCGGATGTTGCGCGATCCGGTCGCGTAAACTTGGATGCGATCAACACCTCGCCAGGCGCGGGAGTTTCCAATTCCGTGCCATTCAACATTGGACCTCCACCGGTTACTTCCACGGCGGCTTTTGTAAGTGCGGCCAACACGCCCGGCAACGCGCTGGCCCCCCGTAGCATCGCCACGCTCTACGGCGCCAACCTCGCCTCCTTTGTATCTCTCGCCGATAGCGCGCCGCCGCTTCCAACTTCGCTCGCCGGAACCACACTGACTCTGTCTGGGAATACATTGCCGCTGTTTTTCGTGTCGCCCACTCAGATCAATTTTCAGCTTCCCTTTGTTCCTAGCCCGGGCACGTATCAACTGACGATCGCCAACGGGCAGCTCAGCTCGACTATTACCGTCAACCTCGCTCCTTTTTCTCCGTCGCTGTTCACCACCAACTCGCAAGGCACCGGCCAGGCCGCGGCCCTGGTGAACTCCACTTCGATCCTCGTTGCGCCAACCGGCATGTTCCCCGGATCGCGGCCCGCGGCGAAAAACGAATTCATCCAGCTCTACTGCACGGGGCTCGGCGATGTCTTTAATCGTCCCAACCTGGGTGCGCCATCGCCCGGCGTCACGCTGGCCGCTACCATGGCCCAACCTACGGTCACCGTCGGCGACGTCGACGCAAATATTGTTTTCTCCGGTCTCTCGCCCGGATTCGTCGGCCTCTATCAAGTGAATCTACAGATCCCGCCGAATGCTCCCAGCGGTAATGCCGTGCCGGTGGTCCTGACCATTGGCGGGGTTAAGTCGAACACGGCGACGATCGCAATCCAGTAGAGTAGTTTTTGGATTTTTCAAGAATTCTGATCCGCGCCACCAATTGGGTGGGCGACGCCGTGATGTGCGTTCCCGCGCTGAGCGCCATCCGCGAACGGTTCCCTCGCGCGCGAATCGCTATTCTGGCAAAGCCCTGGGTGGCGGATCTCTATCGCCGGGAATCATTCGCGGACGAAGTGATCTTATACAACCCGGCCTCTCGCTGGAAGATGGCTGGCCAGTTACGAGCCCACCGATTTGATTGCGCGATCCTGCTGCAGAACGCTTTCGACGCGGCACTAATAGCCTGGCTCGCCAGGATTCCGATTCGCATCGGCTACAATCGCGATGGCCGCGCTCTGTTGCTGACGCAAGCAGTGCCGGTTCCGAAACGCGGAGAGAGTCCACGCCACCAGCGCTTCTACTACCTCGAGCTGCTGCGCCGCGCCAACATAATAGATCGGCTACCAGAAAGCCCGGCCATCCGATTGACCCCCATTCCGAGCCTCGACCGTAAGAGAGCGCTTGTCACTAGAATCATCGGCATCAGCCCCGGCGCCGCGTACGGCACCGCCAAGCAGTGGCTTCCCGAGCGCTTCGCCGAAGCCGCCCGCAAACTGGCAACCACTCGCAACGCATCCATCGCTTTATTCGGATCGCAAAGCGAGCGCCCTCTTTGCGCCCAGGTAGCGGCCATGCTGACGGGCCACGACGTCACCAATCATGCCGGCGAAACGACGCTCGCGCAATTCATCGAACTCGCCAGCCAGTGCGAGCTATTCTTGACAAACGACTCCGGCGCCATGCATATAGCATCGGCCCTAGGCGTTCCCACGGTGGCGATTTTCGGAGCAACAGACGACGCCGCAACGGGACCAACCGGCGCCCAGGCGCGAGTCGTCCGGCAACCCGTGGAGTGCAGCCCCTGTCTGCTTCGTGAATGTCCCATCGACCATCGCTGCATGACGCGCGTGAGTGCCGATCGCGTAGTGCGGGAAGCCTCGCAAATATGGTGACAGGCACCACTGCTCCCAAGCCGCCGGGATACCGACCCATACTCATATGCTCTACGGCGCGTGGACAGTGGTGCCTGTCACCATATTTGCTGCTGCTAGACTAGGAACGATTTGGACACGCGATCGAAAATCATCTCGCCTGAAGAAGCTCGCCGGCGCACCGGCGATTCACCCGCCATGTGGGTGTCGGGCCACTTCGATCCGCTACTCGCCGAGCATGCCCGAAATTTGCGCGAGCGGCCGGCGCCCGGGCAAACCTTGGTAGTGGAGATCACAAATCCCGAGAGGCCATTGCTGCCGCAGCGTGCCCGCGCCGAATTGGTGGCCGCGATCGAAGCAGTCGACTACGTGGTGCTCGGTAATGACGCGCACTCCGCCGATGCGTCCATCACCGAGCGCTTTATCCAGCATGTGTTGCAGCGTCATCGCTCGGAGCGCGGCGAGTGAACGGGCCGCGCATTTTGGTGCTCCGATTGGGCGCGATGGGCGACGTCGTGGCTGCCCTGCCGGCCGTCGCCAGCCTGAAACATAGCATCCCGCATTCGAAGATCACCTGGGTCATCGAGCCCCGCTGGAGCCCGTTGTTGGAGGGCAATCCCTACCTCGACTCGGTGATGTTCCTGGAGCGCCGGACAGTATCGGGACTGAGGAAAGCCTGGCGGGATTTACGCGCCGCCCGCTTCGATCTCGCCGTGGATTTTCAGGGATTGATCAAGTCGGCCCTGGTCGCCGCCATCGCCCGGCCCGAGCGCATTTTTGGATTCAGCGCGGCCTACGCGCGTGAGTCGCCCGCATCCTGGTTCTACTCCACCAAAGTTCAAATCCGGTCCTACCACGCCGTCGAGCGCAATCTGGATTTGGCGGCCGCGGCGGGCGCGTCCAGCATATTGCGCACATTTCCGCTTCCGCCCGGCGAGCCTGAAGGCCGCTTGCCGGAGAGCGATTTTGTGCTCGCAAGTCCCCTGGCGGGATGGGGCGCCAAGCAATGGCCGCTGGAGAATTACACAAAGCTCGCCGCAAGTTTGCAGCGTGAATGCGGCCTCAAATTAGTGTTGAACTCGGCCGATCCGATACAGGTCGACGGCACTGAATCGCATGTGTCCGGTCTCTCCGGTTTGATCCACGCAACCCGGCGGGCCGTGGCGGTGATTGGACTGGACAGTGGCCCCATGCACCTGGCGGCGGCGCTCGGAAAATCCGGCGTGGCAATCTATGGACCCACCGATCCAGCCAGGCATGGACCTTACGGCGGCACATTCACCGTACTGCGCAGCCCCGCGGCAACGACGTCGTATCGCAGATCGTCCGAGCCGGACCGAAGCATGCGGGCGATTACTCCCGATCAGGTTTTCGCCGCTCTGGAACCGATCTTCGCCGCCGCCAACAAACGCAGATGAGTATGTTTCCGAAACCATACGCGGATGCGGTAGCGCGTCTGCGTGTGGCCAGCGGTTTCGTATTGGTAATCGCATTCGCGTGGCTTTCACACCCGGACGCCCGATCTCTCAGTATGGGGTTGCCGGTGGCGGCGATCGGACTGCTCTTACGCGCCTGGGCCACGGGGCACCTGGAAAAAAACACCCGGCTGACGGAGAGCGGCCCCTATGGCTATGTCCGTAATCCGCTATACCTGGGCACGCTTCTGGTGGCCGCCGGCTTCGCGATTGCGTCTCAGCGCTGGTTGCTGGGCGGCTTGTTCGCCGCCGTGTTCCTGCTGATCTACCTGCCTGTGATCGAGCTGGAAGAGCAGCACCTCCGGAAATTGTTTCCGGACTTTACGGGCTACGCGAATCGCGTGCCGCCGCTCTGGCCAACGCTGCGGCCGGCGAAATCGGCGAATCGCTTTCGCTGGCGTCTCTACGTGCGCAATCGCGAGTATCAGGCGTTACTCGGATTCCTAGCGGGCGCCGCCTTCCTGATCGCAAAAACGTTCTTCTAAGACCCACGCAGGCAAGAATGCCTGTGCTGCGTGGCACAGGCATTCTTGCCGGTGTGGGTCTTAGAGCGATTCCTTGTATTCTGAAGTTATGTGCGGCATCGTCGGCTACATCGGCAATCGTAAAGCTGTTCCCATCATCCTCGACGGCCTCCGCCGCCTGGAATATCGCGGGTACGATTCCGCCGGCATCGCCGTCCTCAATGGCGACAACCATCTTTCCGTCCGTCGAGCTTCCGGCAAGCTGCGTAATCTGGAAGAGGCCATCCGCATAAACCCGGTCGATGGACCTTACGGCATCGGCCACACGCGTTGGGCCACGCATGGCCGGCCCACCGAGGAAAACGCGCATCCTCATCGCGATTGCACCGGCAACATCGTCGTGGTGCACAACGGCATTGTCGAAAATTATCTGCAGCTCAAGCAGCAGCTACAACTCGAAGGACACAAGTTTGTCACCGAAACCGACACGGAAGTGATCGCGCATCTGGTGGAGAAGCACTTCGAAGGCAATCTGGAGGAGGCCGTGCGTAAAGCGGTCAAGGAACTGACCGGCGTGTTCGCCCTGGGAGTGATCGCCAGTTCCGATCCAAACAAAATTGTGGCGGCGCGTTCCGGCCCCCCGGTCGTGATTGGCATTGGCGATGGAGAATATTTTGTTGCCTCGGACGTGCCCGCGATCCTGAGTCATACGCGCGACATGTTTTTCCTGGACGACGGGGATCTCGCCGTACTCACTCCGGAAGGAGTCCACCTCACCGACTTCAACGGCCGCCGGGTCCATCGCCATCTGCAACACATTTTATGGGACCCCATCATGGCCGAAAAGGGCGGCTACAAGCACTTCATGCTCAAGGAAATCTTTGAGCAGCCGCGCGCCGTTCGCGACACCATGCTGGGACGCGTGGGCCAGGAATCCGGCCGGATTTTTCTGGACGAAATGGACATCGCCCCCAAAACATTCCGGGAATTCGATTCCATCAAAATCGTTTCCTGCGGCACCAGTTGGCATGCGGCCCTGGCGGGAAAGTTCATGATCGAGAAGCTCGCGCGCATCCCAACGGAAGTAGACTACGGCAGCGAATTCCGTTACCGCGATCCGATCGTTTCGGCCAAGGATCTCACCATAACGATTTCGCAGTCGGGCGAGACGGCGGACACTCTGGCGGCGCAGCGCGAGTGCAAGCAGAAGGGATCGAAAACGCTGGCCATCTGCAATGTGGTGGGGTCGATGCTCACACGCGAAGCGGACGGTAGGCTGATGACGCACGCCGGGCCCGAAATCGGCGTCGCCGCAAGTAAAACGTTCACTTCGCAACTTACGGCCCTCTTCATCCTGGCCATGTACCTGGGCCAAGTACGTGAAACTCTCTCTCCTGAAACATCCGCCACGCTCGTGCAGGAATTGGTTCGCATTCCTGGCAAGTTGGAAACAATCCTCGGCCGCGACTCGATATATGACGACCTGGTGAAGAAACTCTTCCGCTCCCAGGATTTTCTTTTCCTTGGCCGCGGCATTCATTTTCCAATCGCGCTCGAAGGGGCGCTCAAGCTCAAGGAAATTTCCTACATCCACGCCGAAGGCTATCCGGCGGGCGAGATGAAGCATGGTCCCAATGCGTTGATCGATGAAAATCTTCCGGTGGTGGTGCTGGTCACACGCGATCCGGATAGCGCCGATAGCCACACCCGCTACGAAAAAACGCTTTCCAATATTCAGGAGGTCAAGGCGCGCAGCGGCATCGTGATCGCGGTGGCCTGCGAACCCGACGCGGAAGAGGTGGGCAAGATCGCGGACTACCTGATTACGATTCCGCCCACCACCGAACTGTTGCTGCCCATCCTTGAAATTGTGCCGCTGCAGTTGCTGGCTTATCACATCGCCGTGCGCCGGGGCTGCGACGTGGATCAGCCGCGGAATCTGGCCAAGAGCGTGACGGTCGAGTGAAGCAACAGACCCATCAGATCCACATCGCGACGCACGGCAAGGGGCTGTACGAATTCACCCGCGAAATCGAGGAGTGGGTGCGCGGGGAGCACCCGAAAACGGGGCTGCTGACGGTCTTCTGCCAACATACTTCCGCGTCGCTGGTGATTCAGGAGAACGCCGATCCGGACGTAGTGGCCGACCTCGCCGATTTCTTCACCCGCCTCGTCCCGGAAGACCCGCACCTATACCGGCACACGGCGGAGGGCGCGGACGACATGACCTCCCACATCCGCTCCGCTCTTACCCAGGCCCAGCTCTCGATTCCAATCCATAACGGAAAACTGGCGCTGGGCACGTGGCAAGGCGTGTACCTTTTCGAGCATCGAGTGCGCCCGCACCGGCGCGGCGTTGTACTGCACTTGCTCAGCGAATAATCATGCGCAGGGTTGTCCGCTACGTCACCCGCATCCTGGCGGCGATCGGATTTCTTTACGTGCTGGTGAGCGCGACTCCGATCGACGAGTGGTGGATCCGATTCCTTGCCGGTCCGTGGAACGATCCCAAAGGCGACGTGCTGATCGTGCTCAGTGCGGATTCCGTAAAGGATGTGATCGGCGCCTCTTCCTACTGGCGCAGCGTTTACGCCGTGCGGGTGTGGCGCGAAGGAGGATTCAGCACGGTGATCGTCAGTGGCGGCCCGGGCGGCGGCGAACCTGCGATTTCAGAACGGATGCGCGACTACATGGTTTCACAAGGCGTGCCGCCGGCGGCGATTCGCGTCGAGACGGGCTCTCATAGCACGCGCGAAAATGCTCTTTTCTCCAAAGCGTTAATCGAGTCTCTGCCCGGCAGGAAGATCTTATTGACGAGCGATTACCACATGTTTCGCGCTTACCGGACATTCCGGAAAGCCGGCATCGACATCGATCCGCGTCCTCTGCCGGACGCCTTAAAACAAACCAGCTCCTGGGAAACTCGTTGGCCCGTATTCGTGAATTTATGCACGGAAACGGTCAAGATAGGATACTACTTCGCGCATGGGTGGATTTGAAAGTTACTTTGCTACCGGTTTCTTAGCCCGCACTTCTTTCATATCTTTCGACTTCTGCATCTTCTTGACGAAGCGGTCTACGCGGCCCTCGGTATCCACAAGCTTTTGGCGGCCCGTGAAGAACGGGTGGCAAGCGGAGCAGATTTCCACGCGGATATCGCCCTTGTGGGTGGATCGTGTTTTAAAGGTGCTTCCACAAGCACAGGTGACGTTGACTTCTTCGTAGACAGGGTGAATCGCGGCTTTCATTGCGGCAAATCCTTTCACTGATTTTTTCTCTATTATAACAGTTCGGCGTGGCGCGGACTTTAGTCTGCCGCATCGAGACTCATCTCCATGCTCGGGGAAAGAGCCTCGAGATAAGTCTCGAGGCCGCAGAGTGTCCGCGCCACGGCCCCTCACCGTAGCGAATAGGGAAAAGCAGTGATCCGTAGTTTGGCGGCTCCATAAGGAATCAGCGTCACCGTCTGTTCAGGTTCTCGGCTGGTCACCGGACTTGTCGGAAGCGGGCCCGCGGAACCGTCCACAACTTGCCATGACGGCAGATACCGGGCTTTCGCCCTGAGTTCCACCGGAGCGGAATCCGCGCTGAAAGGTTGCTTCCCGATCGGCCTCTCGGTCACTTCGATGGTCTTGGTCACATCAGCGGGATTCAATACCAGTGCATAGTTCCAAGGAGTGGTGGGATAAACTTCCCAATCCGCGGCCGGAGGCGTCTCCTTGATCTTGCGCCAGCTCTCACCGATTTTTAACGAGTACACCAACGGTCCGCGCTCAATCGCGACCGAGTTCTTGTACCAGGTGGAACTTCGCAACCGCATCGGGAAACGGAGTTCGACGCGATCGCCCGCCTTCCACTCCCGAAATACGCGAAAGAATCCGCCAGGCTTTACCCCTGCTTGCCCCTGACCGTTGACGAGCACGCTCGCGGACTCTGCCCACGCTGGAATCCGGAGCAATAAAGGAAAGCTGGCGGCGCGCGCCGGCTTCACCGTCAGGCTTATCGTCTCCCGAAACGGATAACCAGTCTCCTCCTCAATGCTCACGGGTATATTTTCCGCCGCAACTGTGGTGACCACGCTCGGACCGTAGGCAACGGCAGCCAGTCCTTTATCGGCGGTCGTCATCCACAAGTTGGCCGCAAGCTTTGGCCAGCCTTGATGCATGTTCGCGGTGCAGCAGCCGAAGTTCGGCTCGAGTCCAAAGATATTGGACTGCGGACCGTTCGTGGTCCATCCGCGTTTGAAGAGCGTGCAGGCTATCTGGTTCGCTTGCTGATCGTATTGGTGGGCCCACATGTCAGCGGTCAGCGTGCCGGGCAGCGCGTTGTAAGCGATTCGCTCCAGCCGGTCTCCAAATGCCGCATCGCCGATGATCGACATGTCGACCTCCAGCGAAAACATCGCCTCGACCACGGCACAGAGTTCGGTGCCTTGCGACGGATCGCGGCCGGCCAGGTGTTCATCGGCGCCGAAAATGCCCGAGGGCTGTCCGTGATACTGGTCCAGTGCCCCGAACATCCGGTAGAGCGCATCGCGATCGTTCTTCTCCCCGGTGATCGACCACCACACTGCCGCCGCCTTCATCGCCATTGCGGTATTCACGCCATGCGTGGAAAGATTGGCGTCGCGTTTCGCGACTTTGTCCAGCGTCTTGAAATCGGCGTACTGCGCCTCCCAATCGTGGCCCTGCGCATGGAGCCTGCGCGCGAGATCGAGCAGACTCTTGTCGCCGTTGCGATTGTATAGCCATAGGACCGTGAGCACTTCGTCGTGCCAGCGGAAGATCGCCCATTCCCTGAGCGGCCGCTCGCTCAAATGGAGCGCCTGATACGCGAAATATTTTTCCATGGCGGGGATGACGCGCGCATCTCCGGCGGCCTCCCGATATTGCGCCAAGGCTTTCAGCATGACGTAATTCGGCCACCAATCCTGCTTTTTTCGCGCGTCCGGATTATTGACGGGGCCCAGCCAGCCATCCGGCTGCTGATGATCCAAGGTCCAATCCATCCACCTTTTCACCTTCGCGATCAGACGAGCGTCATCTGTAAGGTAGGCGAGCGGAACCAGGCCATCGAGGAAGTACGGACCGCGCTCCCAACTCTCGCCGGTGCCGCCGAGCCATCCGCTGTTATTTCCGAGGTCCGGCCAAAACTCGTCGAGATGTCCGCTCAATCCGTTCGCCTGAATGCGCAATTGATCCAGCAGCCAGCCTTTCGGCTTCACGCTGGTGAGAG
>CATPCJ010000215.1 GCA_955652915.1 uncultured Bryobacteraceae bacterium | reverse complement strand
CCCCCAGCCTCGCCCAGGATGCAGATATCCCTCAGACTCCGGTAATCCTCCGCGAAATCCAGACCGTAGCCTACAACAAATTCATCGGGGATCTTGAATCCCACGTAAGCCACATCCACCGGACGCAGCCGCCGTTCGGGTTTGTCGAGCAACGTCGCGATCTGCAAAGATTTCGGACGGCGCTGCCTCAATACGTTCATCAGGTATGTCAAAGTGACGCCGCTATCCACGATGTCCTCTACCACCAGAACATGGTGACCTTCGATTGTCACATCCAAATCCTTCGTGACTTTCACTTGGCCTGACGTTGTCTTGCCTTTGCCGTAACTCGAAATTCCCATGAACTCAATTCGCGATGGTGTCTTGATGGCTCGGGAGAGATCGGCCAGGAACATGAAAGCGCCTTTCAAAATCCCGACCAGATAGATGGGGCCTTCCGGATAATCCTTCGTGATCTGCTCGCCCATCTCGCGAACCCGCGCCTGGATTTGGTCCGTCGAGAGAAAGACCCGCGTGACCAGGGCCATTAGTCGGCGTTGTGTAAACGAGTGCTTCCGGGACCGATGTGTATGTGAGCCGCGGTTGCTTTGCCGCGCATGGCACGGGTGAATGCGTAGTAAGGAATTCCCCGCGACTTCAGGTAACGGCGCAACCAAACGCCCTCCGGAGCCCCAGGATTCAACGCCACATCGATGCGGCCGGCATGATCTAAGCCCATCGACCGGTGCAAATCGGTTTCGCCTATCGCGCTGATCGGCAATGCATGATCGAATTTCTTTTCGTACGCGACTTCGAGCGGCTTCAAATCGTGCGAGGCCTGGAATGTGCCGCCGCCTTCGTAATGCTCCATGCCCTTGGTGAAAACGTCGTGATACTCGATGCGAGTGGCTTCTTGAATCTCGCGCGCGGCTGCTTCGTACTTCGACATCGCCGCCAGCTCGCCCATCAAACGCGATCGGGAATGTGCCAGGTTCAAGTTCATGCGGCGCATGCTCAATTCCTGTTCAAGCGCTGTAACCGATGATTGCGCGGTAACCCCATCCGCCACCAATTTCTTGGCCAGGTCGACGCGCACTTGCTGCCGCTCCACCCGCCGCTGCGCGGCCGAAACCATCTCTTCCAGCAATTTGTCGGTGACGTCCTTCAGCAGCATTTCGCCATAAAGCGTGCGTGCCAGGATAGCGTCGTCTTGCGCGTCGGCAACGTCCAATTCGGCCTGTTCCTCGCGTATCCGCGGAAGCGCTCCATCCTGCACCAGATTGGTAATTTTGACCAATTCCTGCTTGGCAAGTTCAACACGTTTATTTGCAGCAGCTTCTGGGGAGTCCGCTGGAGTTTGGCCGAATGCCGCCAGCCCGCCCAAGCACAACAATATGAAAGACAATTGTCGCATTGGTAATTTCAGTGTACCATGAGTAAGGAGCTTCAGCCAACCATTCGAGAGCAAAGCAATACCGCCGCTCAGTCAATCGACTTACAGCCTGAGACCCCGAATTGGCTCATTGCAGTTCGGGCCGCTCAATCGAAAAAAGCCAAGGACATCCGCGTCTTGGACCTGCGTGAAGTTACGTCCTTCGCCGATTTCTTCTTAGTGTGTAGCGGCGCCAATCCCAAGCAAATCCAAGCGATTACTGAAGAAATTGGCCAGCAGCTCGCGCAGCGTGGCGAGTATCCGGTGAGCGTGGAAGGTTTCAAGAACGCCGAATGGGTCCTGGCCGATTACGGCGACTATTTGGTCCACGTGTTTTCCGAAAAAGCCCGTACCTACTATGACCTGGACCGGCTGTGGCGGCACGCCAAAGTGGTACCAATCCCCAACGCTACCTGATACGGCCCCTTCCTACGCAAGAGACTTCGGATTGCGTTGCGGCGCGGACATTCATGTCTGCCGCCTCGAGGCTTGACAGGCCGGGGAGGCCTGTCCCACAGGCCAACTGAACAGCGTGAAAGTTACCCCTGAACCCGCTTGGTTTTTCCCTCCCAGAACCGCTCTCGCAGCAGCATCTTCCGGATCTTTCCGGTGCCCGTCTTTGGCAGAGGCTCTTCGCTGAAAGTGACGATGCGCGGCAACTTGAATTTTCCCAGCCGTTCCTTGAGGAACTCGAGTAATTCGTCCGACGTGACCGACGAGCCGGGCTTGCGCACTACGACCGCTACCGGCACTTCACCCCACTTTTCATCCGGGGCCGCCACCACGGCGCACTCGAAAACATCCGGATGCGCGAAGATCGCTTTTTCCACTTCGAGCGATGAAATATTCTCGCCGCCGCTGATGATAATTTCCTTTTTACGGTCGACGATATGGATGAAGCCTTCCTCGTCCCAAACGGCCATGTCGCCGGAATGGAACCACGGGCCGCTCATGACGGACGCAGTGATATCGGGCTCGCGGAAGTACCCTTCCATAATATGATCTCCGGCCGCCACCACTTCGCCGACAGTCTGCATGTCGCGCGGAACGTCGTGCATGTTGTTATCCACCACTCGCACCTGAATCCCCGGCACCGGCCATCCAGCCATGGCGCGCCGCCGCTGCCGATCGGCATCCGACGCATATTCGAGACCGGGTTTGGCGCGCGCCGAGGTCAGCAACGGCGACGTTTCCGTGAGACCGTAGCCGCTATAAACATCGCAGTGAAAAGCTTTCTCCATGCGGTCGATCAACTCGGGGGAAGCGGCAGCTCCGCCTAAAGTGATGTTGCGCACGCTCGACAATTTGTAATTTCCGATGTCGGGCGCATTCAGCAGCGCATTCGCCATGGTGGGAACCAGGCTCATGTCGGTAGCCTTATGTTCCTGGATGAGTTGGAAAACCGTGGTGGGATCGAAGCGGCGCACCATCACCTGCTTTACCCCCAGCAGCGTCGAGGCTTGCGGCCTGCCCCAGCCATTCGCGTGAAAGAGCGGAATGGTGTGAAGGTCCACTATTGTTTCCGGTTCCCTGAACAAACCCGCGACGGCGAGTGCGTGCTGGTACAACGTCCGATGCCCCAACATCACGCCTTTGGGCGTGCCCGTGCTGCCGCTGGTATAGAACAACTCTGCGATGGCGCTCTCATCGAAACTGAAAATATCGGCGCGTTCCGGATGGCCTTTGTCGAGTAGCTCTTCATAAGTCAAATCCGCCACCGGCACTTTTTCGTTGAGAGTTACAAACCGGAGGATGTCCCGGCAGGCCGGCCTCAGTTGTTCCACCAGCGGGGCAAAATCGTTTTCAAAGAGCAGCATCCGGGCGCCCGAGTGATTCAGAATATTGGTCAACTCCAGGGGCGATAGCCGGACATTCAGCGGCATCACGATCGACCGCGCCTGAACGACGCCGTAGTAGCCTTCCAGTAACTGATGATTGTTAAAACTCAGGTACGCGACGCGATCGCCGTGGCTGATTCCTTCTTTGGGTAGCGCCGTGGCGAGACGCTCGCATCGCTCGCCAAACTGGGCGTAAGTAAACTGGCGCTCGCCGGATACCACGCCGATGCGCTTGCCGAATAAATCCACCGCCCGATGCAGACAGCGAATCGGCGTCAAAGGAACAAACATTGTCACCTCGCGGAATATGATGATGCAAACCGGATTGTATCAATGGAGAACCGCGCGCGTAAGCTAGCGACGTTAGGCGGTGTCCACGCCATGCACTTTTTTTCGCAGAGGAACCTCACGCAGAAACATATTAGCGATCACCGCGACTACCATCAGAATTGCGCCCATCAGAAAGATGGCGTGCAGCCCATGCACCAAGGCTACGCGAACGTTCGCGAGCAATTTCTGCAACAAGGCGAGTCCGCCCGGGATTTTGGCAAAGGCGGCATCGAGCTGCGGCCGTATCTGCACCAGTAACAGCGGCTCCTTAAACGCAACGAGCGCCCCAGCGGGAGTGCCCGGCGGGATGTCGCTTTGAAAACGGTCATGATACATGGTTAGGAGAACCGATCCGAACACCGCGACGCCGACGGTGGCCCCGATGGATCGGAAGAACTGCGTGGATGCCGTGGCAGCACCCATTTGGGCTTGCGGCGCCACATTCTGCACCACCAACGTGTAGATGGGTTGCATGATCCCGATTCCCAAGCCCGCGATAACCATGTTGCGAACCACTTCCCAACGCGTGGTATCCCCGTCCATGGCCGCCAGCAGAAACATTCCGATGGTGGCGAGCACGGATCCCGCCACGGCGAGTATTCGATAGCGTCCCGTTTTCGAAATGATGTTCCCGGCCGCGATGCTCGATACCACGGCGCCGACCAACAGCGGAGTTAGCAGTGAACCCGATCGAGTAGCGGACACGCCCATCACGCCTTGCATGAAAAGAGGCACGTAGAGAATTACGCCGAACATGCCCATCCCCAAGAGAAAAATTGCCACGGACGAAACGGCGATGATCGGGTTGCGGAACAGCCAGAGCGGCAAGAGCGGTTCGGCTGCGCGGTGCTCCGTCAGTAGAAACGCCACCAGCATGACCCCCGAGAGAATCAGCAACGACATCACGCGTTGCGACAGCCAGCCGTATTGCGAGACCCAGGTGAGTGCGAGCAGTAAGGGAATCAAACAGCCGCAGAGCGTCAATACGCCCACCCAATCGATTTGGCGGCGTATGCCTTGCGGACGGAAATATGGAAATTCGATCAGGATCGCGCCCGCGGCCAGTGCGCCCACCGGCAGATTCACCCAAAAGGTCCAGCGCCAGGAGAATTCGTCCGTGATCCAACCGCCGAGCGTCGGTCCAAAAATCGAAGCCAGGCCCCAGACCGCGGCGAACAATCCTTGAAACTTGGCGCGTTCCGCGGGAGCGAAAATATCCCCGATGATGGTGAAGAGCAATCCCACGATCATGCCCGCGCCCAGACCCTGTATGCCGCGAAAAACGATAAGCTGCATCATGCCGTCGCCGGGTACCCAGGGGATCTGTCCGGCGCCGCCGCAAAATGCGGATGCGACCACGAAAACAACTGTTCCCGCCAGGAAAAACCATTTCCGTCCATAAATGTCGGATAGTTTCGCGAAGATCGGAACCGCGATCGTGGAGGTAAGAAGGTAGGCGGTGGTAACCCAAGGATAGCGGTCAAATCCATTCAGTTGCGAAATGATTCGTGGCATCGCCGTGCCTACGATGGTCTGATCCAGAGCCGCAAGCAAAAGCGTAAGAAGGAGACCGGCGAGTGTCCCCACTAGCTGGCGTTTTGTAAGATTGTGCAGACCGGGCTGATCCTGCGCCGTCACCGTACTCATTCAACCATTTAAGCATGCGTGGTCACTCCGGATCGGATGGATTGGATACTGCGCCATGCTGCATCGCCCACTCTCGAAAATCGGTAGCCATGTTGCGAACTCCGTAAACATTGGCTTTGTCCATGGATTCGATGTTCTGCCAACGAGCGCCCTCCAGATTGGCGTTGCGCAGATCGGCTCCATCCAGCTTGGCTCCGGTCAGATTGGCATTTCGCAGGTTGGCGCCGTTCAAATCCGCGTCCTCGAAATCCGCGTTTCGCAAATCGGCGTTGCTGAGATTGGCGTCGCGAAAATTGGTGGATTTCAAACTTGCAAACTGCATATCGCTGCCCGACAAATCGCTGTTTCGCAAATCGCATGCCTCCAGATTGCAGCGCAGCAGTTTCGCATTCCGCAGCCGAACGCCTTGTAGGAAAGCGGTCGCGGCATTGATTCCCACCAGGGGAACACGATCGCGATTGAGTTCCTGCAGGGCTTCAATTCTGCCGCCGCTCCCGCCTTTACCCTGCGAGGTGTTGATTACCTGCCAGGCCTGATAGTGTTTTTGCTTCTTGCGGTCGCCCGATTCATAGAAATAAAAAATCACGGCGATCAGCACGGAGAAGACGCCCAGGCTTTCCAGCACCTCGAGAAAGGCCCACCGGTCCAAGAAATAGGCGGTCCAATGCCAGACCCATTCGAGCGCGTGGAAGGTTAGAGCCCAGCGCGGTTTGACCGACTTTCTATACTCGTTCCACGGTTCGGGCCGCTTTTTAGGGTTGCGTACCAACATTTGAATTCAATTGTAAGGCTCTGAGGCACGGTTATATGTTAATGTGATGAACCGGTGCGGTTCCAACGACGGTTCCGCGATAACATTTAGATAGTGTGCTGTCCCAACTAGTTTTTGAAATTATTGACCCGCCCGTCGTGGGGCAGCCTATCCAGGCTAGCCGGATGAAAGCCGGCTGCGGGCATGATTGCCCCGCAATCGTCTTAAGCCCTTACAAGGGACACGACACAGGTGCCACTTCAGGCCGGCCCATTTTGGATTGCGGTACCGATTGATCGCCTTTGTCAGCGGACGCATTTCCAGGCACGGCCTAGCCACGAGAATGCGACGCAAGGACGGCTTGGGCTTCGTGCCGATACACGCTGACGAAACCGCGGGGGGCGGTAAGGGCTGACTGCCCACGCCGGCCACGGCACTCCCGTGATCGTGGGAGTGGTTCAAATCAGCGATACTACTTCTCCGCCGCTCCAGGCTCGTTCTCCGCTGGGCTTGATGGCCGATGCCGCGCGTGCCGCCGCGGTTGATGCCGGACCGGGTGACGCGCTGTTGCAGCAGATCGATTCTCTGGTGGTGGTTCGATTGTTCTCCGATTCCACACCGCGCTTCAAATCGCCCTTTGGAAAAATTGCGAACCCGCCCTGGTCCGTGGCGCGACGGATCGGCAGTGTCCCTCGCGAACTGGTTTACACGCCCGGCGGTGGAAACATGCCCCAAGTGGCGTTAAACCGGGCATGTGAGCGTATCGCGCGCGGCGAATCCAACGTAGCTCTCCTGGTTGGCGCCGAAGCGTTGCGCACGGAACTGGCAGCCCGGCGCCAGGGGTTGCAACTGGATTGGAGCGAAGACGCGCCGGTAATGGCTGAGGAACTAGGTGGACATCGCCTGGGATTCTCGGCGCATGAAGCGGCGCACGGCATGCGCGCGGCCATCAATATTTACCCGCTGATTGAGCAGGCAATCCGTGGTGCGCGCGGTCGTTCCATCGAGGAACACTCCACCGCTATGTCGCGGCTGTTTTCGCGATTCGCCGCGGTTGCCAGGGATAATCCTCTGGCTACGCGCCGCGCGGGGTACAGCGCGGAAGAGATCGCCGCGCGCACGTCGACAAATCCGATGATCGGATTCCCGTATACGAAGCTGATGACGGCGAACGCCTACGTCGATCAGGCGGCGGCAGTAATCGTCTGCTCGTCCACCAAGGCCGAAGAACTTGGCGTCGCGTCGAGCAAGCGAGTCTATCTGCACGGCTGTGCGCAGGGTGACGATCATTGGTACGTTACCGAGCGCCCCAATCTACATTCCTCTCCGGCGATCCGGCAGGTAGTGGCCAGAACCTTCGCGATGGCCAATAAAACATTAAACGACGTCGCTGTTTTCGATCTGTATAGCTGTTTCCCATCGGCGGTGGAGATTGCCTGCCAGGAAATGGGCTTGGCGGAGGACGATCGGCGCGACTTCACCGTCACCGGCGGACTCCCTTACTTTGGCGGCCCGGGAAACAACTACGCCATGCATGCGATCGCCGGAATGGTGGAGCGCCTGCGTGGAACTCCGGGCAGCTTCGGACTCGTCACCGCAAATGGCAACTACGTCACCAAGCACGCCGCGGGGCTCTACTCCACTTCCGACATGGCCAGCCCTTGGGAGCGCGAGGACCCAGGCGTAATGCAGCGCGAGCTCGACGCCTTACCGAAGGCGCCGTTCACTGAAAAGCCCAATGGACGCGCGAGGATCGAAACTTATACAGTGGTTCATTCCAAGACTGGGCCCGAACTTGGCATCGTGGTGGGGCTTTTGGCGGAGAGCGGTGTACGGTTTCTCGCGAACACACCGAACGATCCAGCGCTATTCGCCGATCTGGAAACGCGCGACGCACTGGGTCGGCCGGGGAGCGTATCT
This sequence comes from uncultured Bryobacteraceae bacterium, assembly GCA_955652915.1. Taxonomy (GTDB): domain Bacteria; phylum Acidobacteriota; class Terriglobia; order Bryobacterales; family Bryobacteraceae; genus Palsa-89. Next base: position 19,507 of record CATPCJ010000215.1, on the reverse strand, counting down.
TCAGAAGGCGAACGCAATATTTTTGTGTCGGAGTAAGTTGGCTGCGGCAACAATCTTTACTCGATATTGATCCGCACCACGTTCGACCCTTGCCCATCCACCATCAGAACAACGTCCGTTTCCTTACTCCCGCGCAGGCTTAGAACCAGGCTCACATTCACCTGATCGAGGCCCGTGAAGTTCGGCGTCGGACCTGCATATTGCACCGGTACGCTGGTGTTGTTGATCTTCACCGTAACATTTGCCAGGGAGCTTCGATTGCGGATGCCCGTGCCGTAAAGCGTCAAGTAGACCGGCGTATCGACGCCAAGACTAATCGGCACTGAAACACAACCAGCGCTCGTGCACTGAAACACCGGCACGGGCGACTGCAATTGTGGGTTGGCGGCCTGAGTGCGAATTGCCGTTGCGGCGGCGACACCGCTGCCGGTGCTGTTGGCACTGAATAGCGTCGGGACCACCGGCTGTATCATTGCACCGGCCGTTTGTGTTGTCGAGCCGTTTGCCACTGCGAAATTCGCGGGGCCCGGCGCGACGCCATCCGGTACAACGAAATTTATCTGGGACGGCGACACATAGATGAGCGGCGCGCTGCGCTGGACGCCGCTGGAGTCGGTAACTGTCAATGTGACCTGGCCGAGCGTCAGCGGCAACGGTTGCGAGCTCGCCTGCGCCGTGATGGGCGCCAGATTTGTGCCGTACATCGAGGCGATCGAGTCAGGCGCTACCGCAACACTGGGCGCGGCGGCCGACTGCACTGCGGTGCCTCCTGGCAGCACGCCATAATAACGCGCCATCCAATAGGGAAGAATGTAATCGATCCCAGGGCTTTCCACGAATCCGTTGCCGCCGCCGGCAAGTTGGAATGGGTCGCGCTGCCACAGAAAATCGCTGGGAGGCCGCATTGGAACGGGTACCGGCTGACAGGCTGCATTTCCACAGACCGGGACCGTCCCGCTTAAATCGACATAGAAATCCCGTTGGGGTCTTTGCAGCCACTGATCCAACAAGCTCCGCGTTTCCGCATCCCGCGCTGAGTCCGGTCCTTGCAGCGCACGATCGATGATGTCGAAGAACGGATTTTGATGCGAAGCTGTATAGTTCCGCACAATTCTATACGCGTTCTTGTTGTCATCGTTATTCTGCAGGCGAACCAGGTTGTAAAAACTCATGAAGTCCAAGTTGAACTTGAAGTACGAGTCATTCGACAGAATGTCGAAACGAGCGCCGGAGTCGACGCGTGGCACGAAAGGCGGTCCGCTGATGTTGTTCGACGGGTTGACGTGGCGGGCTACCTGCAACAGCATTTGCAACTCCTCCGGCCGTAACTCGAAGGTGTTCGAAATATCGTCGTTCGGCGACCATTTATGACGCGCGACGAATCCGGCGATCCGCGTGGCCAGATCGCTAATGCTGGCCTTCACGCCCGCGTCGTCCACAAGGTCGAAAGCGGCTCCCAGTCCAAAGAAGGCTCCAACCACTTGATCGCGCGAGGTGTTGTCGATCCAAATCCAAGGGGAAGCCTGGTGAATGGTGTTGTGCGCTTCTTCATTTTGTATGCCTGTTGCGTAGGGCGAATTCGCAAGCACCATGCAGCGTGCCAGGCGGTTGTCGGCGGTCACGTCCACCAGCCCTTTCATACCGGCCAGTGCCGTTTTGACATTGTCCAAGGCGTCCGCCGACTGCGTGACCTTGTACCGGAACGCCTCGGCGGCAAGATATGCGCCGGTCCACAGCGCCGAGTCACCGCAGTGCGTGTAGCCTACGATCTGGTTGCTCGTTGGGGACGCATACATAGGATCCAGGATCGATCCAAACGGCATATGTTTAGCGCGGATGTTGGCCGAGATGGCGATGGCGTCTATTTCAGAAGGCAAGGCAGGCTGAATGAGAATACAGAAACCGGCAAGAGCGATCAGACTGCGGCGCATACCCTTAAATAGTCGGACGCAAGGCGGCCAATGAAGTTGCCTACCTGTAAAGAATTCCGGGTGCATGGGTGTTCGAGGAGCCGGCTTGTCACGGTTTCTAATCCATTATATGCCCCTCTTTGGCGCTAGTTGTGTGATCTGGATTGCGCTGGCAGAATCAAATCGTGCGAGTGTGAAACAACGCAGTAGCGGCATTGCTCTACATTCGATGAGCAGTTTTCGACAGGCAGCGGCGCCCTATTTGGCCTTCTGCTTGCTCAATTCTTCCGTGGAGGTGGAGCAGCCGAATATGAACGACATGGGTTCTGAAATACAGCCTTGGCCCGGTTTGCTTCTTTGCGAAGAATGCCGGGAACTCCTGGATAGTTTTGCCGAGGCTGTGCACGACGTGGTGATGCTTAATGAAAGGCACCTTCTGGCTGTGGTCGAAAATGAACCTGAACCCCATCGCTTCGATCTTTTGATTCATGAGGCGAACGAGAGGAAACAAAACGCAAAATATGCCTATGCACACCACCTTGAAAGCCATGGCAGCTCCTCAATAAAATGAAACTAACCGAAACGGAACGTGAAAGAATCAGCGATATCATTTTGAAGATTCAGTCGGTTCAAGCATCTCTGGATTATGTGGGGAAATCGAAGATCCCGCAGCGAGAAGAGGTGGATGCGTGCCTGAAGAGAGTTGACCGCAGTTTCCGGGAATCGCTGGGGTACTTGCGATCGGAAGGCAAGGAAAACAGGTCCTGACTCTAGCAGGATGCTGGAAAAGGGACCAGAATTGCTGGCCGCAGATGAACGCTGATCAGCGCGGATTGAAAAGCAATGTTTTATCTGTGTCCATCAGCGTTCATCCGCGGCCCAATTGCCTTTTTCGGCAGCCTGCCGGCGGTCAGTCTGCAAATTCAGACTGTGGCAGTGCCTGAAGCACGGCCGAGCCAGTCTACCAAACGTACCAAGCCATTACTTCCGGCTGCGCCGGCGTGTTGCCGATTACTTTCGCGTGAAGAACGATTTGGAGATTCTTCGCATCCCATCCTGCTGGTAGCTTCCGCAGGATCGACCCGAGTTGATCGGGATCGGACAGCAGCACGCCCGCCGCTTCGGTGCCGAATTGCTTGAGGCCGGCGGCGACCAACACCAAACTTCCAGTCAATGAATTGCGAACTCGCGAGATGAGGATGTAATCTTCTTGCGCCGACCCGTCCGCCTTCGCCGCGATGGACCATTCCCGGCGCGCCGCACCCGCTGTCTGGGTATCGATGAGGACCGTCTTGAGTTCCGGAGTGTGGCCGAATTGAAATCTCCACGCCGGTTGCAGCTCCATGGTCCATCGGTTGGTGATCGCGCCGATCAACAACGTCTGCGACGTCCGCAAATCGGCAAACTCGATGCTGCTCGCCATCCGCACGCGCACCCTCTTCGATTTGCGCGAAAGCATCGCTGCGATGTCCGTGGCCGCCACCAAGTCTCCGAACCCGACGTACTGATTAAAAACAGGAACCATGTCGGAACCATCCAGCTTGTTCGGGGGCACTTGAAGCGCCCTTTGCCCCGCTGTTTCGAGCGAAGGCTGGCTCGCTTGGCTCAATTTCAGAGCGCGCACGGACGGATGATAGACAATGGGGTGCGCCACGGCCACCAGCAGTGGCTCAGGAGCGCGAAATACCGGCTCCCAGAATCGGTTGAACGCTTCCGCATTGGGGCTTACGGCCGCCCACTTCACCACGGCGAGCCAGGCAAGTCCGGGCACCAAGACGAATAAAAGGACCCCTGCAACGACGATGCGTAAACGGCTTCGCCCAGGTAGCTTGCCCGGCGCTTCGGCTTCCTTGTGAGCGCTCGCATATCGGAATTCCGGTACATACGCGCCGGCGGGAAGATCGATGTGGATTTGGTAGGCTGCCCCTTCGGGCGTGACGTAATACTGGGCCAGTCTTTTCCGGACCTCCCGGGCACTGACCCGGACGATTGTGTCCTCGCCCAGATCCGATTGGGGCCGCCGGCCAAAGACTTCAATCGCTATGCTCCGCTCTTTCAGACAAGCAACTTCACCCGCCAGCGATTTGTCGCAGACGTATTCGAGAAATTGCTGAGAACGCTTACTTCCGTGAAAGGCGGGACTGGCCAGGATATTTCGAAGCTCGCGACGAATCTCGTCGGGGTTTGGCGAAGACACCATCTCTGCGTCACGGGTCGTAGTGACGGTTTTCGACATAGAACGTTACTCCCCGGCAACCTCTCCCCAGATTCTGCTCCTTTTGAGAGTGAAACGCAACCCACTAAGCTACTAATTCCATTGGATCGTACACCGTGAAATAACTGTGTAACCCGTAGATGTGAGCCTATATTCGCGCCCATACTCTCGTAACTCGCAACAAGTCTTGCCAACAAGGAGAACCCATGTTCCGGTTTTTGATTGTCAGTCTCGCCGTGATCGCCTTTTCTTCCTCTGCCTTCGCCCAGAGCGCTGCCGGGACACTGGATGGACATGTCACCGATGCTTCGGGCGCGGCGGTGCCAAACGCCCGCGTAATCATTGAAAACCAAGCCACCAACGTCAAGCTGACCACTGTAACGTCCGGGGATGGCAGATTCTATGAGAGATACCTGTTGCCGGGCACGTACAATGTCACGGTGGAAAAGACTGGATTTCAGAAGTACATCCAAACAGGCATCCTGCTGGACGTCGAACAAACCATCACGCTGACGATTCCCCTGAAAGTCGGCGACGTGTCGACCACCGTCGAAGTCACAGCGAACACTGCCCAACTGGCGACGGAAACCTCGACGGTTGCCACCACCATCAGTCAAAAGGCGATTCTCGACCTTCCCACCGGACGGAATCCGTTATCGCTGGTGACCCTGGTTCCCGGCGTCATCCCCACCGGCGGAGGACAAACCCCGTGGATCAGCGGAGGCCGGAACGACTATAACGACGTCACCATCGATGGAACCTCGGTCATCGTGCCGGAAAACAATGTCAGTCATTTGCAGGTCGGCTACACTCCCATCGAGGACAGCGTGGCCGAAGTTTCCGTGGTAACCAACTCGCTTGCTCCCGAGTACGGCAGGACGGGCGGAGGCACCATCAACATCGCCACCCGTGGTGGAACGAACCAGATTCACGTTACTCTTTTCGAATTCAACAAGAACAACATTTTCAACGCCAACAGTTGGGGAAACATCCGGGCCGGCGCCCCACGCAACATTGTTCGCTTCAATCAGTTCGGAGGCAGCATGGGGGGACCGATCGAGATTCCCCATCTATATAACGGAAAATCCAAGACATTCTTCTTCGTGAGCGAGCAGAGCACCAGGCAGCCGGGCACATCCACTCCCACCTTCAGCGTACCGACCGAAGCGATGAAGCAGGGTATCTTTACCGGCTTTACGAATGGCGCGAGTGGCGGAGTGGGCCAGCCGGTCATCATTTATGATCCGATGAACGTTGGTCCTAATGCGGCTTGCCCCGCTTCGCAGCCGAACTGCTTTCGGCAGCCTTTTGCGAACAACATGATACCCACGAGCCGCTTCGACCCGGTAGCAAAAAAACTGATGAGTTTTTTTCCCAGCGCGAACAGCCAGGGGACGGTGACCAATGCGGCCCTGCAGACGAACAACTGGCATACCATTGGCGCCCAGACCAGCCCCTCGGACCAGCTCGACACGCGCATCGACCACAATTTTTCGGACAAGCTCCGGATGTTCGTGCGCGGCTCGAATCAGTGGGGTTACAACTCAAATTTCAATGCTTTCGGCAATCCTGGCACGCCCAGCGGCACCGGCGACGGTCCCATCACTTACTACAACCGCAACATCACCATGAACTGGATCTATTCCTTGAGTCCGACAACCATTTTGAATTTCAATTACGGATTCGCGCGCGACTCTTCCATTCGGGTGCCATTCTCGCAAGGGACCAAGCCATCCGCGCTCGGCTTCCCAACAGCGGCGGATTCCATTGTGGACAACTTCGAGTTTCCGCAAGTCAGTATCAATGGAAACAGCTCCGGCTACTCGCTGGGACAAGCGTCGTTCACGACCCTGTACAATTTCCCCTACTCCCATATTTTCCGCGGTGATCTAACGAAATTGAAGGGCAAGCACACGTTGAAGATGGGTGCCGTTTGGGAGAAGCTGTTCGTGAATTTCACGCAACTCGGCAGTCCGGATGGCCAATATAGTTTCGGCAGCGGCTTTACCCAGCAGAACGCTTCGGCCGGGACCTCCACCACGCAAGGCAACGGGTTCGCGAGCTTTCTGCTCGGGCTTCCGAACAATAACGGAAACGACCTGCAGTTCAGTTACTCCGCCGCCACCTCCAGCACATATTCGGGTGCTTACTTCCAGGACGATTGGAAAGTGACGCCAAGGCTTTCCCTGAACCTGGGTGTCCGCTACGATGTGGACACGCCGCGAACGGAACGGTACAACCGGCTGAGCTACTTCGACGTCAACGCGCCATCGCCATTACAGGGTAAAGTGGCGTCCAGCGCAACCTGTCCTAACTGCGGCAATCTCAAAGGCGCCATGCAATTCGTGGGGACGGCCAACTCCGCCTTCGGCCGCCACCAGACGCCGACCGATCTCAACAACTGGGCGCCCCGAGTCGGATTTGCGTACAAGCTGTTCGAGAACACCGTGCTTCGTGGTGCATACGGGATTCTCTACGCTCCTTCCATGTTGCAGGCGGCGGGCACTTCGGGAAGTTCAGGCACCGAAGGTTTCACCGGAGGAACCGCGCTCAACAGCACACTCGACAATGGCACGTCGTTCATTGCCAGTTTGAGCAATCCATTTCCGAACGGCTTCATCCGGCCCCTGGGATCGGCCAATGGCCCGGTCAGCGGAACCTTGACCGACGTCGGCGGATCTATCGGAGACAGCTTCTTCATCGACTACGTGAATCCAGTGGTTCAGCAGTGGAACTTCAACATCCAGCAGCAGGTGAAAGGCAACTGGATCATTCAGGTCGGCTACCTCGGAGCCAAAGGCCAGCACCTGCCGGACGGCGAGAGCAGTATGACTTACAACCAATTGCCGGGTTCCTTCCTGTCCCTCGGGACCAATCTGCTCGCCAACGTCGCCAATCCTTTCTACGGGATTATTAAGAACCCGACCTCCATCTATGCGGCGCCGATGATCCAGGCGAGATTCTTGTTGGACGCCTATCCTCAATACTCGGGCGTCAACGCTTTCCGCAAGCCGCAAGCGAATTCCAATTACAACTCGTTGATCGTCTCGGCGGAACACCGCTACAGAAACGGCTTCACCACTCTCGTCAGCTTCACCGCCGGCAAACTCCTGGATGACGCTTCGCAAGTGGTCAACTACATTGGCCAGGCCGGCACCAAGCAGGATTTCTACTGCCGGAAGTGCGAAAAGTCCGTTTCTTCGCAGGATGTCCCCCGGCGCTTGGTGACCAGCGGCACTTACGAACTTCCGCTCGGAAAAGGCAGGAAGTTTTTTAGCTCGATGCCAAAAGTGGCGGACATTGTCCTCGGTGGTTGGCAGGTGAACGGCATCCTGGTCTTCCAGAAAGGCATCCCAGTTGCCATCGGTAATGGCGGCAACAGCGCGAATCTCGGCGCGCCGGGAATCCGCCCCACCGACAACGGTCAGAATCCTCAAAACACGGGGTCCATCGGCGACCGGCTGAACAACTATTTCAACCAGACGGTGTTTTCGCAGACTCCTAATTACGCATTCGGAAACGTGGGCCGATTCCTTCCGAACGTCCGCCAACCCGGCACGCACAACCTGGACGCTTCGCTGTTCAAGAATTTCCGGCCGGTCGAGAGAGTGAACCTGCAGTTCCGCGCGGAGGCATTCAACGCTACGAATTCCCCAACGTGGGGTGGGCTGGGAACAACCGTGAACAGCCCGTCGAACTTTGGCATCATCACCAGCAAGAGTGGGAACCGCACCATGCAGTTGGCGCTCAAGCTCATGTTTTGAGTACGAAACGCCGCAATTTCTTTCAGGCCATCGCCGCTGCGCCAGCCGCCAACGCGCTGCTGGCGTAGCAACCGGCAACCAATTTCGCACTTCTTCCGTGCCAGCAGTTCGCGGCCCGAGCGCAAACCTCTGCCGCTTGCGGCTTACAAATCCCAGATGGTCAAGACCTGCGTGGATTCCGCGCCAACCACCCTTCCGCCCACAAGACAAGAACGCCGAGGCGGAGAAGAGCTCATCTCTTCTCGAGCGCATCTTATCGCATTAAACTATAAGCTATGAGCACGCCAGCCCAAATCCCCGTCGCCGATTCAAGCCGTCAGCTCCTTCGTCATTCTGTCGCCACCCTCGCCTATCGGGGCGGCAAGGCCCTGCGCGGCTCGTTCGCTGAGTTCGCCGACTTTCATGCCTCCGAAACCACCCGCACCCCGGTTCAGATACTCGCGCACATAGGCGACTTGCTGGATTGGGCGCTCTCCATGGCCCAGGGCAAGCAGGTCTGGCACAACTCATCGCCACTACCCTGGTCCGTCGAAACAGCGCGCTTTTTCGCCTGCCTGAAGGCGTTCGACGCCTATCTCGGGTCCGGCCTTCCTTTGAACACGTCGGCTGAGAAGCTCTTTCAAGGGCCAGTGGCCGATGCCCTCACTCATGTGGGCCAGCTTATGATGCTAAGACGGATCGCGGGAGCACCGCCTCGAGGTGAAAATTATTTCGTGGCCGATATCGTGGCCGGGCGCGTCGGTTCAGAGCAGTCCGCCCCAGTGAAGGAATTTGACTAGCGCCCTGGAACTTATTCCAGTTCCACCATTTGCTGTAATAAGGTACCTTTATCTTAGCCGCTCTTTTAGTGAGCTGGGGTCTGGAGAATAGTCGGAGAGTCGAAATAGGAATGGCGGATGTCAAGGCCGCCGTTAGCGTGCCGTGGGTGTGGAACTCCGCTGGTGGATCCAGACAAGAATGATATGATTCGGAGGAGATAAGATGATGCAACTTGTTAAAAATTTCGCGGGCGGAACGTTGACCCTGAGTCGGCGAGCGCTCGTTCTTTCATTATTGGCCTTAGTGGCTTTGTCATCGATTGCCAGCGCGACGCCGTTGGCTGGAACGGTAGTGGCAAACCCTGGGGACACAGTCTTTCCGGGTTTAGTACCGCCCGGCACTGCTGCTGGAATGTTGTTGGCGTTCCTGAACGCCCCATACTCTTTCCTGACGACGGCTGGAACAACCAGCGGTCATCTCCTTTCGGCCGTCTACAAGAACCCCAGTGGAACTCTCGATTTCTACTATCAAGTCGAGAACGATATGACCTCAGCCACGGCGATTGCACGTGAGACGGATACGAGCTTCGCTGGCTTCATGACGTTTCTCGGCTTCCGCGTCGATGGCAGCAGCCTCCTCGGCACCATGTTCCTGGATGGTACGGTCGCCCCGGTCACCGGCGATCGGAGTTCTGGCATGGGAACCACGGTCGGATTCAGTTTCAATCCGCCTGACGGCGCAAAGGTACTCCCGGGGTTGACCTCGAACGTGCTCGTCATTAGTACTGATGCCAAAAACTTTAAGGCCGGCAACGCGTCGGTGATCGATGGCGGCACGCAAACGGTAGCCTCGTTCCAACCAGCCTCAGGAGTTCCTGAACCGGCTTCATTCGCGCTTCTCGGGCTCGGGTTACTGGCCATCGGCGGCATTGGTAGAAAGGTTCGGGTTCGTAGCTAACAAGACGGTAGCAATCTAAATCATTAACGCTGAAGGGGAACCGCTACAATGGTTCCCCTTTGGGTTTTTTAGACGTCCCCGGTCACTGTAGAATCAATCTGCATGACTGTCCTCGGTTCTCTTTACCCCTCCCTTACCGAGATTCACGCCGCCCGCGAAGCTATTGCTGGAACCGCTATCCGTACGCCGTTGGTTCGCTTGAACGTCGACCACCCGCCGTCGGTTTATCTGAAGCTCGAGAACCTGCAACCAATCGGGTCGTTCAAAATTCGCGGCGCGGCCAACGCGATTGCGCGCATGAGCGCCAAAGAACTGCAGCGCGGCGTGATGACGGCATCGGCGGGCAATATGGCGCAGGGAGTAGCCTGGTGCGCCCGCGAGCGCGGAATTCCGTGTACTGTCATATCTCCCGAGGGTGCATCCGCGAACAAGATGAGGGCCATCGAAAAGCTGGGCGCCCGTCTGCTTCAGGTACCATTTGACGATTGGTGGCGCGCCTTCGAAGAGCGGTCATATCCCGGCGTCGACGCAACCTTCATTCACGCCTTCGACGATCTGAATGTGATGGCCGGCAACGGTACCATTGGACTCGAGATCCTGGAAGATTTGGCGGATGTCGATGCGGTCGTCATTCCCTGGGGCGGCGGTGGATTGGCCTGCGGAATCGCGGCGGCCATTCATCGGCTCCGGCCGTCCACGAAAATCTTCGCGGCCGAGGTGGAGAAGGCTGCGCCGCTGATGGCGTCCTGGAATGCCGGTTCGCCGCAAGCAATTGAGCCGGTCCGGTCGTTTGTGGACGGTGTGGGCGGCAAGTCGGTTTTTCCACGAATGTTCGACCTTGCGCGCCAGTTGCTGGACGGATGTCTGGTGGCCCAGGTGAACGAAGTTGCGTCCGCCATAAAACTGATTGCCGAGCGCAATCATATCATCGTGGAAGGGGCCGGGGCTACGGCGCTGGCCTGCGTGCTGGCGGGAAAAGCAGGGGCAGGGAAGGTGGTTTGCCTGGTATCGGGAGGCAACATCGACATCCCAAAATTCATGGAAATCCTGGGCTCGACGTGATTTCTTAGGAACAAAATCGAGTTTCACTCGTCTTAACCGGGGTATAGGAGGCCGGATGAAAGCTTTGCTAGGCGGAGTGCTGCTTTTGGCGACACTGGCGGCGGGTAGTGCATTTGGGTATGTCCAGGATTCAGAATGGCGGGATTGGCGTCGCGCGGAGATTCGCGAACGTATGCACGAGCGGGCCATGGCCATGCGAGACCGTGCCAGATATCGGCATGAGACACGGAGCGAGGCGCACCGCTTGCGCCAGGAAATGGCAAGGGAACGCCGCGAACTGGTTCGAGAACAAGTCCGCCAGCGCAGAGAGATGACGCGCGAGATGCGCCGGGAATTTCGCCGCGATTTCAACCGCGTCTACTGATCGGCTGGGCTGTTACTTCCGGCCTTCTCCCCGATACATCACCTTTCCTCCCACGATGGTGTAATCCACTTTCGTGGTTGGAATCTCGTCTTCCGGAATCGTCAGAATATCCTTCGACAAAACCGTAATGTCGGCCAGCTTGCCCACCTTCAACGAACCCTTGCTGTCCTCCTCAAATGCACTGTAGGCGTTGTCCGCCGTATAAGAGCGTAACGCCTCCATCCGGCTCATCCGCTGATCCGGAAAAAATACTGAGCCATCCTTCAGCTTGCGGCTCACCGACGCATGAAAGCAGGCAATGGGGTCCACGTCCTCCACCGGCGTGTCCGTTCCATTGCTAACCACTGCCCCGGATTTCATCAGCTTCTGCCAGACGTAGGCGCCCTCTTCCGCGCGCTTGAGGCCGAGACGCGCGATCACGTAAGGCGCGTCGGACGTGCAATGGATGCCTTGCATCGACGCGATCACGCCCAGCAATCCGAAGCGCGGAATATCGGCGGCGTCGAGGTGCTGCGCATGCTCGATGCGCCAGCGCAGATTCTTCTTGTCCGGATGCTCCTTGAACGCCGCCTCGTAAATATTCAGCACTTCGCGATTCGCCCGGTCGCCGATGGCATGCACACAAAGCTGGAAGCCATTGTTGATGGCCAGCTCAGCGGTCTTCCGAATGTCCCCGAGATCTTCGGTGTTCATCCCGCTGAGATTCGGAGTCCCGGCGGGCAAGTCGGAGTAAGGCGCCAACAGCCAGGCGCCGCGCGAGCCGAGTGCGCCGTCGATCTGCCGCTTGATCGCCCGGACGGTAAGGTGCTGATCGCCAGCCCCCACCAGGTAGTACTTGCTGAGATTCGACGCCAGCCGCGCATTGGGCTCGCGCAGCATCACCCAAAGTCTCAGATCCAGCTTGTTCGCGTTCGCCAGTTCCTTGAGCAAATCCACTGTCCCGAATGCCGACCCTGCATCTTGAAAAGTCGTGATTCCCTTCGACAGACATTCGCGCACCGCCAGATCCACCTGTTGCCGGGCCTCCGCGGCGATTTCGGCGGAAGGCAAGTGCGATCGATATGAATTCAGCGCCCTTGATGCCAGTTGCTGAGCCGTCTCGTTCAGCACTCCGATCGGGTTGCCTTGAGCGTCCTTGAGGATCTCGCCCCCCGGCGGATTCGGAGTATTCTTATCGACGCCGGCCAGGCGCATGGCCTCGGCGTTCGCAAAAATCGCATGGCCGCTGGCGTGAGTCAACAGCACTGGATTGTGGGGCGAAACTTTGCTCAGCGCATCGTGAACCGGAAAGCCTTGCACGTTCGGGGATGGCGGCGGATCCCACTTAGCCTGGTGCCAACCTCGCCCCAGTATCCAGGTTCCAGGCTTAGCTTCGCGCGCGGCAGCGGCCACCATCGCCACAATCTGGTCCCAATTCTTGACGTCGCGAAGATTCAAAACCATCTTCGAATTTCCCAGACCCATGAAGTGCCCGTGTCCCTCGATGAATCCCGGTATCGCCAACCGTCCGCCCAGATCGATCACTTGCGTCGACGATCCGATGAACGGCTGCATCTGCCGATCGGTTCCAATCGCGACGATCTTGCCGCCGCGAGCCGCCAGCGCCTGAGCCCGCGGCGCCCCCGCTTCCAATGTGATCAGTTTTCCATTGCGTAGCACCAGGTCGGCAGATTGGCCAAGCAGTACCGGAAGGCCGAGAATAAGCGCGAGCGAAAGCGGGCGGAGACAGGCGTTCAAGATGCGTACCATTATGGCAGACCACCAGCGTCCTATAATGAGCAAGGAAATGACTTGCCCCAAATGCGGTAAGCACAATATCCGGCCGTCACCCCGCCAGGGCTTAGTGGACGGCCTTCTGGCCGTTGTTTTCCTGGCCCCATTCCGTTGCCGCAATTGCCGGGTCCGCTTCTTTCGCTTTTCAAAACGAATCGGCAACGACCTCGCCCTATCCGATTCCACACGGCCCCACCAGGACCGGCCTACAAACCGCTAGGACTCTTATCGCTCCCCGGTCTGGAGATCGAGACCCTTTCACGAAAGTCAACAAACCGTGACCGTAAAGTAAGGGAGCGCTTGTTCTAGCTGCAGCTTGCCGCGGGCCATGAGTGGTTCATCCGCGGCCCAATGCCTTTTCAGCAGCCTGCTAGACGTATTTTGCAGCCTGATGGAAAAATTCCTCCAGCGCGGTGAGCGTTGCGGCTTCCAGATCGCGTAGCACTATCGCCACCACCGGCCTCTGCCGTTGCGCCAGCGCCATGAGCGTCGCCAGAAATTGTGCGCGGTGATAGCCGGCGGTGCAGCCGATGCTGGCAATTTGCTCCGAGGCATCGGAGATCAAGATGGTTGAAAAACATTTGCCGTGTCCGATGATCATCTCGTGATAAGAGTGATTCATCGCCGGTCCTTCGTACAGGTCGACCGGCATTTTGAGCCGCGACCGGAATAACATTTCTCCAGCCCGATTCAGGCGCGTGCGGAGAGCCCGGCCGGGTGCGGAGTAACGCGTATCGCCGAAGAAGGTCATCTCTCCATATTCAATTTCGCGGCTCGCATGCATACGCTTCAGAATCGCCGCATAGATTTCGGGCGCCGCGGCCGGGCACGGATCCGGCGCCGCTATAAGATCGTAAAAAAGGGTGACGCGCCCCCGCCATGTGGCCTGCCGCGTGGAATTGGACATTCTCTGCCACTCTTTGGTCTTTTCGATCCCACCCAATTTTTCCGCCGAGGCGTGCAGTTGATTGGTGATGGACTTATAAAGTTCGACGCTGGGCTGCGTGACGAAGTTCATTTCCCGCAGGTTCGCCATGCCAAACACCACGTAGTGGACGAATTGCATATAGCGGGATAGCTGGCACTTGGCCGGCACCGTCAGCGTAGCCACGGGATATCCGGCATGACGGAGCATCGCAACTTTGCGGACATCCGGAACAGCCGAGCCTTTGATTTGAACCACAAGAAACAAGCGATCCTGCAATCGATCTTTCGGTGAACGGTAATTTGGAAGCCGGATCTTTTCGTCGATGACAATCTTGATGCCCACGCGCTCGCTCTTGCCCAGGCTTTCTTCAAAGTCCTGTTTGGTCCAAAGCCCCGCGCCCGCCCACTGCCGGGGAAGCATGAGTGTAACTTTGTCTCGGCCCGCCAGTCCCTGCGTGTGAAGGAAAGAGGCTAATCGCCAGGCTGTGTGGATTTCGTTCTTGTCGAGCGTTGTTCCCGCCATCCATGAAGTAAGGTCCGTTCCGCATAATCCCAGTGGGTACAAACTACCCCGTGTCAGCGGCGAACTGTGGCGGCCGGCCGTGCTGTTGCGCCCATCCGGTTGTAACTCAATCTTTCGGTATCCGCGGCTGGATGCGAATTGATCCAGGAGCGAGCCAGGCAACGTCATGTACAGAAAGTTAAAGCGTGAATCCACCTTATGCTTTTCGTAAAGCAGCGCGAGCCGCTGCAGATTCACTACGGGCTCGTAAGAGGTCATGCCCATCGCCATGCCAACCACCAAGGTGCTCTTCAATAGAGCGGGCATGGCCAGAGGGGAGCGCCGCGAAATGTCGGCCAGGATATTCTTCAGCTTTGCCGGATCGGTGGAATCCAGCACGTAGCAACGCGGACCGCGCTTCAACAGTCCGGCAGCGTTATACATGTTCTTGTCTTCCGCCGAACCGCCCATACCGGCCCAAATCAGGAACCGCAGCGTCGTGCCATGCGTGCGTCTCATTGCCTCGCGAATATCGCGAAGCTCCTGCTCGATTGTGTTCACCCATTCGGAATGCTGGCGGCTCTGCCAGCTCAGTTGGAACACGCCATATCCATTCTTGGTGACGTGATTGGCATCGTCGATTTCCATGCCGACACGAATCAGCTTGTTTCGAGTGGGGTCGAGCGCGCCCAGTCCCTTGCGGTTTGCGCGGGAGTTGAGCGTCTCCAGCCGATCCAGCAGGCTGTCCTTCCGCATGGCGTTGAATTGCGCTTCAGATGGAGGGATGTCGTTGTGCAGCGAAAGAAGCACCCACTAGTTTTAGCATAGAGTCACGCGGTGAGAAACCCGATTTGAACGTCCAGTTCTTCCGAATAATGAACCAGTGGCGCGCCACCAGGTGTCGCGAGGCTGCTGCTTTCGATCAAAGTCTGGTTCAGTTCGAGGACGGTTGCCCGAGCAAGAGGCCACGGTGGATGCTCGATTTGCGCGTAGCTGAGTTTGCCGCGAGCGACACTGTAGAGCCGAAAGCGGGCGGTGACGAAAAGATCGTGGCCGCCAAGTTCTTCGGGGCGAAACGGGTCGCCTGGCTTCACTACAATGTCGCTGGTGGATTTCGGGGAATGTGGCCACTTGCGCCGGCTGCTGTAGCGAATGGCCCCGTCTTCACTCGTGACTCGCATTCTTGCCCAAAAATAAGGTAGACCATAGGCGGCTCGGGCCCCGATGACAGCCGACAGCCTGGCGGCGTCCAACGAAAAAAACCAGACGGCCCGGCTGCCATCCGGACCAATCACATAAGTACGAACATTTGTTTCGGGAAAATGTGGAATGCCCGGAACGTTATAAATCTCGAAGGGGACGAGCCCGATCCAGGCCGCGTTGTCGAAAGTGTCGAGCTCCAGACCCTTTGGCACTAGCGGCCGAACCAACGCAGGGTCGTAGGGCCAATGCAGAAACGTCAGGCGCTTCCAAGTCTGTCGCATCGCCACACGGTCGACGCGCTGCGGCGCCCATGGAGTAATGGGCCGCGGTTCAATCCGGCTTGCCGTAGCCGCCTCCGCCCGGTGACTCAATGCGGAGGACGTCGCCCGGCTGAACTTCGAATCTAGCCTTGCCTGGAATTGAGGTGGTTCGCTTTCCGCGCGTCAGCAAGTTTTTTCCAGGAGCACCGGAATCGCCGCCGAACAAGCCGTAGGGGCCGCGCAAGCGCCGATCCGCCAGAATGGTCACGTCCGCGGAAGTCAAGAATTCGAATTCGCGAACGATGCCGTCGCCGCCCGTATGCTTGCCCCGGCCTCCCGATCCGGAGCGGATCCGATAGCCGCGAATCCGAAGTGGATACTGGTGCTCGAATGCCTCCACCGGCGTGTTCCAGCTATTCGTCATGTGGGTGTGTGTCGCACTCGGACCGTCGGAAACAGCGGATGCTCCCATGCCTCCAGCGATGGTTTCGTAATAAGCGAACTGCCGGCCGCGTATGCGATCGCGTCCACCAAAGGTGATGTTGTTCATGGTTCCGGAACTCGCGGCGGGGATGAGTTCGGGAGCCGCTTTGGAGAGCGCACCCAGCACGACGTCAGTAATGCGCTGCGACGTTTCGACGTTTCCGGCAGCCATGGCGGCGGGAGCTTGAGCATTCACCACGGTGCCGATTGGCGCAATGATTTTCAGCGGACGCGTCGCGCCGGCGGTATATGGAATGTCCTCGCGCACCAGGCAGCGAAAGACGTAGGCCGTGGCAGAAACCGCAACGGCATAGTTCGCATTCACCGAGCCTTCCACTTGCGGATCGGAGCCAGTGAAATCGATGGTGGCTGCGTCGCCATGGATCGTGACGGTGACCGCAATTTTTACGGGGCGATTCACGATTCCGTCATTGTCGAGCGAATCTTCGAAACGATATTGCCCCGGGGGAAGCCGGCGAATGGCCGATCGAATCATCCGCTCGCTGTAATTTTTGAGCGCGGTCATGTTGTGCCGCACCGTTGGCATTCCGTACTTGGCGACGAGCTCGAGCAACCGTTGCTCGCCGCGTTTGATGGCCATGCATTGCGCCAGCAGATCGCCTTCGCGTTCCACCGGAGTGCGGACATTCGCGAGAATCAAATCCAACAGTTCACGGTCGAATTGTCCTCCGCGCACCAGCAGGATGGGAGGAATGCGGATGCCTTCCTGATAAATTTCGCGTGCCAGGGGCATGGAGCCCGGACTCATGCCGCCCACATCGGCGTGATGCGCGCGATTGGCAACGTAGAATGCAGGCTGGCTGTTTCCTTTGACGAAGACGCCCGACACCGCGGTAATGTCCGGCAGGTGCGTTCCCCCGCGGAAGGGATCGTTGAGAATCGCGACATCGCCCGGCTGGAACCGAAAAGCCTGCATGGCATGTTGCACCGAGAGCGGCATCGCTCCCAGATGCACCGGCATGTGATCGCCCATCGCCACCGTTTCGCCACCCGCATCGTAGACCGCGCACGAATAGTCGCGGCGCTCTTTGATATTCGCCGAATAGGACGTCTTGCGTAACACCGCGCCCATTTCTTCAGCGATGGATACCAGCAGGTGCCGGAACAGTTCCAGTTCAATCGGATCGGATTTCATTGCTTGCACGCTCCAACGCTCACCAGAAAGCTCGCGACGTTGTGCCAGCGCTCAGCTTCGGATTTTTCGAGATGGTAGCTGTGAGTAGCGGCGTCGGCGCGCGTTCGCCAACCGGATGCGCCTGGTTCTCTGTTGCGCGGAAATCGAATGGGATCGGCGCTGGCTTGCTGTATTGACCAACTCTCGCCGCCGGTCCGGGTTTCGTATAGTTCGTGGCGATTCTTTTCCAGCCGGGCATCCATCAGCAAGACTCCGTTTTCTCGCGTGTCGAACCAATAGCGCTCGATCACCGCAACGCGGCTTTCATCATAAATCGGCCGCTGATGCCATGTTTTCCCTCCGTCGGTGGTGATCAGCAGAAACGGATCTCGTGGAGTGCCCTGCAAGCTTGCGCCGGCGATCCACCCATTCTGGAAATCGACAAATTGAATCTGGTCCAGGCCGGAAAGTCGAATACGGGGGTGCGCTTCCGACCACGTTTTGCCTGCGTCTTCCGTTACAAGCAGGATGGAAAATAAAGTTGTCGTCGGCGTGTGCAAATTCCCAGTGAGGAAAATTTTGTTCCCCACCGATTCAACGCTCGCCAGTTCCAGGTAGACGGGGCACGGTTCTTCTTCCGAGCAACTCAAGCCGGCCGCCTGCGAGTCGGCTTCTGTACATTCGAACGGCACTCGCATCGGTTTGCCGTTGTTCTCAAGTTGGCCTTGGGCTTGAAGTAATGTGGTTAAAACAAGCGCAGACACGGTTCGAAGCACAGATTTATGGTACCGGATCGGATACGACAGCATCAGTAAATAATGCTTGAACTCAGTTCACGACTGACAGACACCATTGCCCACGCGAAACGCGACCTCGCTTCGTTCACGGACTCCAAAGCTGCCGTACCGGTCATATCGGGAGGATGGTCGCGCAAACAGGTGCTGGGGCATCTCATCGATTCGGCTTCCAACAACCATCAGCGATTTGTGCGCGCGCTTCTCCAGGACGAATTGCATTGGCCGGCTTACGATCAGAAAGGGTGCGTAAGGGTTCAGCGCTATCAGGATGCTTCGTGGACGAACATGGTGGAATTGTGGACGAGCTTCAATTTACTGCTGGCGCACGTTCTGGCGCATGTGCCGGAACCAAAACGCAAGACACAATGCAGGATTGGCGACGGCCCGGCCATGACACTGGAAGAGCTCGCCGAGGACTACTTGCGGCACATGCAGCACCATCTCGAGCAAATCAGATCTTAAATTCAATCCCTTGAGCCAACGGGAGTTCGTCTGACCAGTTAATGGTTACCGTTTGCCTGCGCATATAGGCTTTCCAGGAGTCGCTTCCGGATTCGCGTCCTCCGCCAGTTTCTTTTTCGCCGCCGAAAGCCCCGCCGATTTCAGCTCCGCTGGTGCCGATGTTGATGTTGGCGATTCCACAATCGCTGCCCCGCGCGCTTAGAAATGTCTCGGCGGATATCAAATTGGTGGTGAACATCGCCGACGAAAGCCCCTGCGGAACATGGTTGTGCCATCGCATTACTTCTTCCAGGGTGTCGAACTCAATGAGGTAAAGGATCGGCGCAAACACTTCCTCCATCAGGATGGGCATCGAAGGGTGCGCTTTCACCAGTGCAGGCCGCACGAAACATCCGCCGAGGTCTTCGCCGCCCAGGATAATCTCGCCGCCTTCCGCGCGAATTCGGTGCAGCGCATTCTGCATCGTTTCAACCGCGGGCCGATCTATCAGAGGCCCCACCAGCGTCTTTTCGTCGACCGGATCGCCAACCGGGATCTGCGCGTAAGCGGATTTCAACCTGGCGCTCAACTCCGCGGCGATGCCCGTCTGCATGAAAAGCCGCCGCAGACTGGTACACCGTTGCCCAGCGGTTCCAACCGCCCCAAAGAGAGCGGCACGGAGCGCGAGGTCGAGATTCGCATCATTCATCACGAGTGTGCCGTTGTTGCCGCCTAGCTCTAGAAGTGTGCGGCCGAGCCGGGTAGCCACCGTTTTGGCGACTATGCGGCCCATTCGGCACGAACCTGTGGCGCTGATAAGCGGAAAGCGGCGGTCCTCCAACATGCGTGCGCCAACGATTGAATCCTCACCGATGAGCAGGCTGAAAACTCCGCGCCATCCGTGACGATCGAGCACGCGATCGCAGATTTTGTGCACAGCGATTGCCGTGAGTGG